>NZ_RZQI01000317.1:0-6152 GCF_003998335.1 Mesorhizobium sp. M7A.F.Ca.CA.002.05.1.1
GTCCTGCCGGACATCTCCCCCACTTGGGGGGAGATCGGCCGGCACCGCCGATTTCACCAATCTCGAACGTTGCAGGGCCGCAGGAAAGAGCGGGGCGCCGAACCGCCAATCTCCCCCCTCGTGGGGGAGATGTCCGGCAGGACAGAGGGGGGCGCGAAGGAATGAGGCGTCTCGCATTGGCGAAACGCGACAAGACGAGACAGCTAATTATACAGCCGCATCGATAGCCCGAGCGATGCAGGCAGCGGGTTCCACCAGCCGGTGCGCAGGCCGGCGATGCGCAAGGCCGCCGCCGTCCAGGTGTTGCAGCCGACCAGTGCGTTGAAATGGCCATTGGCTTCGTAGAAGCCGTCGAACCTGGAATAGGCTGCGTCCGGAACGAGGATCGGGCCTTCCGGTCCCCGCTGGAAACTCGCATCGATGAAATCGAGCAACGCCGTGAACCGATCCTCGGTGATGTCGAACCCCGCGATATCGGGGCGCGGTTCGACGATGTCACCGGCGACATCGACATGCATGACCGACGCGTCGAGTGTCAGTGCCTTCATCACCGGCACCGCCTTCAGCTCGGACCATGTCGGCGTCTCCAGGTAGAAGGCGCGGCCGCCCCAGCCGAAGACGATGTAGCGGACCTCCGGCCTGTCGGCCGGTATGCCCGCGTCGACCAGGAAATGGAAACGCCGGCGCACGGCGTCATCGACCGGGATGGCGATATCGGTGTGGATCGGATTGTTCAGCACCAGGATGTGGCGTGTCGCGGCTGGCACGGCGGCGGCGGCCGGCCACAGCGGCCGTGGCACGAGGGTGCCCGTCGTCACAGCGAGTGCGACGAGAACCAACAGAAGACCCAGAAAACGTCCCAGTCTTTTCATTGAAAGGCGGCCCTGCAAACGCACTCCGGCGACACGAACGCCCGCCTGTTCTCCCATACGCAAAAGAGCCCGGCAGTGTTTCAGCCGGGCTCTTCGTGGCCGTCGAGGCCTAGTGCAGGATCTGCGACAGGAACAGCTTCGTGCGCTCGTGGCGCGGGTGGTCGAAGAACTCGGCCGGCGTGTTCTGCTCGACGATCTGGCCCTGGTCCATGAAGATCACCCGGTTGGCGACCTTGCGGGCGAAGCCCATCTCGTGGGTGACACACAGCATGGTCATGCCTTCCTCGGCAAGGCCGACCATGGTCTCCAGCACTTCCTTGATCATCTCCGGATCGAGCGCCGAGGTCGGCTCATCGAACAGCATGATGCGCGGGTTCATGCACAGCGAGCGGGCGATCGCCACACGCTGCTGCTGGCCACCGGAAAGCTGGCCGGGATATTTGTTGGCCTGTTCCGGGATCTTGACGCGCTTGAGGAAATGCATGGCGATTTCCTCGGCCTGCTTCTTCGGCGTCTTGCGCACCCAGATCGGCGCCAGCGTGCAGTTCTCCAGGATGGTCAGGTGCGGGAACAGGTTGAAGTGCTGGAACACCATGCCGACCTCGCGGCGCACCTCGTCGATCTTCTTGAGATCGTTGGTCAGTTCCTTGCCGTCGACGATGATCTTGCCCTTCTGGTGCTCCTCCAGACGGTTGATGCAGCGGATCATGGTCGATTTGCCGGAGCCGGAGGGGCCGCAGATGACGATACGCTCGCCGCGCATCACTTTCAGGTTGATGTCCTTCAGCACATGGAACTCGCCGTACCATTTGTGCATGGCGATGATGTCGATGGCGACATCGGTCGTGGAAATCTGCATCTTGGCGGCGTTGACCTTGATCTCTTCGGCGCTGACGGCATTTTCGGTGGCCATGACAGAATCCCCTTGTTCTTTATCGTTGGTAGTGATGCATGTCGTTATCCCAAAACCGCTATACACTTTTGGGCGACATGCATCAGCGTTTGTGGCCGGTGTCGAGCCGGCGTTCGGTGTACATTGAATAGCGCGACATGCCGAAGCAGAACAGCCAGAAGACGAAGGCGGCGAAGATCAAGCCGGACCTCGCCGTCTGCGCGGTTGCCCAGTTTGCATCGGAAAAATTCTGTTTGACGATGCCGAGCAGGTCGAACATCGAGATGATGATGACCAGGCTGGTGTCCTTGAACATGCCGATGAAGGTGTTGACGATGCCCGGGATGACCAGTTTCAGCGCCTGCGGCATGACGATGAAATACATCTTCTGCCAATAGCCGAGGCCGAGCGAATCGGCACCTTCATACTGGCCCTTGGGGATCGCCTGCAGGCCGCCGCGCACCACTTCGGCCATATAGGCCGCGGCAAACAGCGACACGCCGATCAGCGCGCGCAGGAACTTGTCGAACGAGACACCCTCCGGCAGGAACAGCGGCAGCATGACGCTGGCGAAGAACAGCACGGTGATCAGCGGGATGCCGCGCACCGTCTCGATAAAGACGACGCACAGCGTCTTGATGATCGGCATCTTGGAACGGCGGCCGAGCGCCAGCACGATGCCGAGCGGCAGCGACACGGCAATGCCGACGAAAGACAGACTGAGCGTCACCAAGAGCCCACCCCAAAGCGAGGTCTCGACATGCGGCAGGCCGAACATGCCGCCGACCAGCAGGACGAAGGCGACGATCGGCAGCACGAAGAACAGCAGCACCGCATTCAGCCCTTTGCGCGGCACCTTCGGGATAAGCATCGGCACCAGCAGCGCCACGAACAGGATAGCGACCAGGATCGGCCGCCAGCGCTCCTCGATGGGATAGCGGCCGAGCATGAACTGGCCGAATTTGGCGTTGACGAAAGCCCAGCAGGCGCCAGTCCAGCCGTCCGGCTGGATGCCGCCCTGCGCCACCGTGGCGCATACGGTCCGGTCCGGTCCCGTCCACACGGCGTTGATGAACGCCCAATTGGTGATTTGCGGCAGGATCATCGCCACCAGGGCGATGCCGACGATCGTCAAAATGGTGTCGCCGGCAGAAGCGATCAAGTTCTTGCGCACCCATGCGCCGAGGCCGGTGACGCTGGCGGGCGCCGGCTGCGCCAGCACCATTTCGGTGCGCACCCAGGACATATCATGTTCTTGCATGTCCTTACCTCACCTCTCCACCAGCGCCATCTTGGCGTTGAACCAGTTCATCACAAGCGAGGTCAGGAGGCTGATGGCGAGGTAGATCACCATCATGATCACCACGCCCTCGACGGCCTGCCCGGTCTGGTTCAGCACCGTCCCGGCGGTCGCCGTCAGGTCCGGATAGCCGATGGCGATAGCCAGCGACGAGTTCTTGGTCAGGTTGAGATACTGGCTGGTCAGCGGCGGAATGACGATGCGCATGGCCTGCGGCACGACGACCAGCCGCAGGATCGATCCGGACCGCAAGCCCAACGCACCGGCAGCTTCCGTCTGGCCCGCGCTGACACCCCTGATGCCGGCGCGCACGATCTCGGCGATGAAGGCGGCGGTATAGCAGGACAGCGCCAGATAAAGCGACAGGAACTCCGGCCGGACCTGGAAGCCGCCGGTCAGGTTGAAAGTCGACTGCTTCGGGTAGTCGAAGCTCAGGGGAAAGCCGCTCAGCGCATAGGCGAGCAGCGGAAGCCCGACGATCAGCGCGGTGGACGTCCAAAACACTGGAAATTGCTGGCCGGTCGCCATCTGCCGTTGCCGCGCCTTGCGCGCGACGAACCACGCCATGGCGATGCCGACGAGCAGGGCGACGAAGATCAGCCATGAGCCGTCGCCCCATACGGCGCGTGGGAAATAAAAACCGCGCTGGTTGAGGAAGGAGCCGAACGGCAAACCGATGCTGTCGCGCGGCGCCGGCAGCACGGCCAGCACGCCGGAATACCAGAAGAAGATGACCAGCAGCGGCGGGATGTTGCGGAAAACCTCGACATAGACCGTGCAGATCTTCCTGATCAGCCAGTTCTGCGAGAGCCGGCCGATGCCGATGACGAAGCCAATGATTGTCGCGGTGATGATGCCGACGATGGCGACGATCAAGGTATTGATGAGGCCGACCAGAATCGCGCGGCCATAGGTCGAATCCGACGAATACGCGATCGCGCTCTCGCTGATGTCGAAGCCGGCGCGGCCCTTGAGGAAGCCGAAGCCTGAAGCGATGCGCAGCCGCGTCAGGTTGTCGATGACGTTGTGGGCAATCCACCAGACGCCCGCCACCAGCAGCACGACGACCAGCACCTGGAAGAATATGCCCCGGATTTTCGGATCGTTGATGAAGGAACCGCGGCTGGGCTCCTCGCGAAGTACTTCCTGCGATGCCATTCGACCGTCCCTGGAAAGAGAAACCGGGAGGCAGATGATCTGCCTCCCGGATCACATTTCGATCAGCGGATCGGCGGCGCGTATTGCAGGCCGCCCTTGGTCCACAGCGCGTTGATGCCGCGCGCGATCTTCAGCGGGCTGCCCGAGCCGACATTGCGCTCGAACATTTCGCCATAATTGCCGACGGCCTTGACGATGTTGACCACCCAGTCATTGGAGACGCCGAGATCGGTGCCGATCTTGGTATCGGCTTCCTGGCCGAGCACGCGCTTGATCTCGGGGCTTGCCGAGTTCTTCATCTCCTCGACATTGGCCTTGGTGATGCCGAGCTCTTCAGCCTGCAGCAGCGCGAAATAGGTCCACTTGACGATGTGATACCACTGGTCGTCGCCCTGGCGAACGGCCGGTCCGAGCGGCTCCTTGGAGATGATCTCGGGCAGCACGACGTGGTCGGCCGGCGCTCCCAGCGTCAGGCGGATGCCGTAGAGGCCCGACTGATCGGTGGTGTAGACGTCGCAGCGGCCGGCATCATAGGCGGCGTTGACCTCTTCCAGCTTCTCGAAGACGACGGGATTGTACTCCATCTTGTTGGCCTTGAAGTAGTCGGCGAGGTTCAGCTCGGTGGTGGTGCCGCTCTGCACGCAGACGGCCGCGCCCGAAAGCTGCAGGGCCGAATTGACGCCCGGCAGCTTCTTGGCGTTGATCATGAAACCCTGGCCGTCATAGTAGGTGACGCCGATGAAGTTCAGGCCAAGCGCCGTATCGCGGTTGATGGTCCAGGTGGTGTTGCGCGACAGGATGTCGATCTCGCCCGACTGCAGCGCGGTGAACCGCTCCTTGGCGCTGAGCGGCGTGAACTTGACCTTGGAGCCGTCACCAAAGACGGCGGCCGCGACAGCGCGGCAGAAATCCGCATCGATGCCTTGCCAGTCACCCTTGTCGTCCGGCGCCGAAAAGCCGGCAAGGCCGGTGGAGACGCCGCACTGGATGAAGCCCTTCGCCTTGACGGTGTCGAGCGTGGCCGCCGACGCGGCGGACGCCATCAATCCAAGCGTGGCGGCGCCTAGAATGCCGATAGCAATGTGTTTCATGACCCACAGACCCTTTTCTCTGTTTTCAGGAGTAAATCCTGATTTTTTTCTCCCGTGTGAACGCGGCTTCATCCCGGCCCATTCCCGAAACCCCGCATCGTAACCGACGCGCCGCCTCCCATTCACAAATGTCATCGAAGGCGATAATTCCTGTGAGGTCAAGGGAAATGACCGAAACCCAAAGAGTTTGAAAACCGATTGCCGCAAATGCCCGATTTACAGACAAACACGCCCGCGATTTAGCCAGCAGGGCTAATAAAGGCGGCAAATCTCATGCAACGCCAACGCGGGGCCAATACGGGCCGCGGCAGCGAAATCCATCCCGGGCAATAGCTCGTCGTTGTTGACCTCCCCGTGCGACGAACTACCAGGTCCCAAGATTGTCATCTGACAATTTACTGACGGCTGCATACCAATACAGACCGCCGACGAAGACTGTTCTCAAAGGGCTTGAAAGACGATCCAGATCCCGATGGCGGCCATCAACGCGCCTGAAACGCGCGGAATCAGCTGCCCGGTCGGCACCGTCTTCTCCAGCAGAACAAGGATGGCGATGCCGGCGATCCACAGCACGTTCATGACGCCACCGACGAACAACAGAGCCATCAGCGCCCAGCAGCACCCCAGGCAATAGGCGCCGTGATCGATGCCCAGCCGAAGCGCGCCGAGCGGAGCGGAACGGAATCCGCCACGGCTGGCCAGGAACGCGATCGGCGCCTGACATTGGCGCAGGCAGATGCCCTTCATCGGCGTCCATTGATAGAGACCGGCGGCGATCAGAACGAGGCCGCCGAGGATCGCGCTGCCGGTCGCCATCGAGGGATCGAGCAAGGCTAGAC
>NZ_RZQI01000318.1:0-6148 GCF_003998335.1 Mesorhizobium sp. M7A.F.Ca.CA.002.05.1.1
GGGGCGGGATTGCTCGATTCCGCCGACAGGATGGACACCATCCTCAACGAATCGCTCTCGCCCGAAGAGATGAGCGCGATCATGGGCGACAAGAAATTCGAGGTCGCACCGGAAGGCCCGCCGCCGATCTGGCCCGAACTCGAAAAGCTCGAACCGGCGCGGCTTGGTGCCTTCCTGGCCGGCGAGCATCCGCAGACGGCGGCCATGGTGTTGTCGAAGCTGGCGCCGCAGGTGGCGGCCAACGTGCTGCTGACACTGACCAAGCCGATGCGTGGAGAAATCATCAAGCGCATGGTGACGATGGCCAATGTTCCCGACGCTGCCGCCAGGATCGTCGAAAACCGGCTGCGCGCCAGCGTGCTGGCGGAAACCTCGACCAAGGACACCTCGGCCGGGCAGGCGCGTGTCGCCAGCGTTCTCAACGAACTCGACAAGCCGCTGCTCGAGGAGGTCATGCAGGATCTGGAAGCAGCCGGCACGCCTGATCTCGACGGTGTGAGGGCTCGCCTGTTTGCTTTCGACGACTTGCCGTTGCTCACCCAGAAAGCCCGGGTGCTGCTGTTCGACGGGCTCTCGACCGAACTGGTCACGCTGGCCCTGCGCGGCACTTCGGCCGCACTCGCAGAATCGGTGCTGTCGGCCATCGGCGCCCGCTCGCGGCGCATGATCGAAGCCGAACTCGGACAGGGCTCGGACGGGGTCCCTCTCGCCGACATCACGGCGGCCCGCAAGACGATCGTTACGACGACGATCCGGCTGTCGCGCGAAGGCGCCTTCGAACTGCCCTCGACCCAAGACGCCGCCTAAGGCCGCGCCATGGCTGACGCGGTCGACAAGGATTCGAAAACCGAAGAGGCGACGGAAAAGAAGATCCGCGACACCATCGAACAGGGCAAACTGCCCCATTCGCGGGAGACAGCGCTCCTTGCCTCGTTCGTTGCCATCCTGGTGTTCACCGTCTTCTACGCCAAGGATGCGATCATCGATCTCGGCATGTTCCTGTCGATGTTCCTGGAGAAGCCGGAAGCCTGGCCGATGGACACCGAGACCGACGTCATCGCGCTCTACAAGATCGTCCTCCTCGAGGTTGGCCGCGCCATCCTGAGCCTGATGGTGCTGCTGACCGTCGCCGGCATCGGCGCCTCGGTGTTCCAGAACATGCCGCAATTCGTAGGCGAGCGGATCCGGCCGCAACTCTCGCGCATTTCGATCGCCAAGGGATGGAACAGGCTGTTCGGCATCCAGGGTTGGGTCGAGTTCCTGAAGTCACTCGGCAAGGTCGGGTTTGCCATCGTCGTGCTGAGCTTCACGCTGTCGGAAGACCACCGAAAGCTGCTCGCCGGGATGATCACCAATCCGGTCGCATTCGGTCTCGTCATCCGCGGCATCGCCGTCGACATCCTGGTGGCGATCGTCTTCGTCATGGGGCTGATCGCGGCAATCGACATCGTCTGGTCGCGCTTCCACTGGAAGCAGGATCTGCGCATGAGCAAGCAGGAGGTCAAGGACGAGTTCAAACAGTCCGAGGGCGACCCGATCGTCAAGTCGCGGCTGCGCTCGCTGGCGCGCGACCGGGCGCGCAAGCGGATGATGACGGCGGTGCCGCGCGCGACGCTGATCATCGCCAACCCAACGCACTTCTCGATCGCGCTGAAATATGTGCGCGACGAGGACTCGGCACCCATGGTGCTGGCCAAGGGGCAGGATCTGGTGGCGCTGAAAATCCGCGAGATCGCGCGGGAACACAACATCCCGGTCTTCGAGGACGTGGCGCTCGCCCGCTCCATGTACAAGCAAGTTTCGGTCGATAGTGTGATCCCGTCACAATTCTACCAGGCCGTCGCCGAACTGGTGCGGATCGTCTACTCGAAAAAGGCTGAGCGCAGACAGATTTCATGAACCGGCAACCACACGCAAAATCTCGCGAGATCATAGTCGCCAGCGCCATCGAGCAGGTGGTGGGGGAACTCAGGCTGATCGATGTCGCCGACTACATCGCCTTTATCCGGCTGGAGCATTTCGCGTGCCTGTCGGACCTGGTCGATTCAGCGGTCGAGTTGTTCTTCATGCCGGGCACTCTGCGGCTTGGCCATGGTGGTGAGGCGCATGTCGACTGGAGCGGCAGCCCGCGCATCGTGCTCGATCTGGAACTGAGGCCGCCCGGCGTCACCGTCTATTTCCAGCTGACGCTGAGCGAGCTCGGCGCTTCGGTGGCGGTCAACTACGTGTCGTTCGAGAAGCCGGGCGAAGACCCGGAGCACAATACGGCGCTGCTCGAGGCGGTGATCGAACAGGCGCGTATCCGCAAGGTCGAGCCGCTCGCCTATCGCTGACGTCGGTCGCTATCGAGCTGCCTGTCGAAAACCCCTATTCGATCAAGCCCAGCCGCAGCGCCTTGGCCACGGCCTGGTTGCGATTGACGGCGTTGAGCTTCTGGGTCGATTGGGTCAGATACTGGTTAGCGGTGTGCACCGATAGTTTCAGGAGCCGCGCGATCTCTTCGCTGGTGTTGCCGTTGGCGGTCAGCTTAAGGCATTCGAGCTCGCGCTTGGAGATTGCCCGCATGCGGCCGGTATCGCCCGGACGGATGCGGGCGACGGCGGCGAACAGCGAAAAGCAGCGGGCGTGTATTTCGTAGAGCGCATCCTGCTGCAAGGTCATCTCCGAGCCCAGGAATACGACAAGACCGCATTGGCCGCGGTCGGCGTGCACGGGAAAAGCGATGCCGCTGGTTCCGGGCACCAGCGCCGCCATCTGCTCGGTCCAGGCGAGAGTGGTAAACAGCTCCACCATGGCAAGGACGCCGTCATCCGTCCACCAGCGCGGTTCGGTCGAGAGGCGGGTGTGGCGCACGATCTCCTCGCCGTGGGCGCCTGAGATGAACTTGGTCGCCACGGCAATGCCCGGATAGTCGGAATCAAAGCATGGCACGAGCCGCGCCCGCTCGGGCGAGGGGCTTACGAAGAAGAGGCCGAAAGCCGAGGCATTCATGTCAACGGCGATCCAGCGGCAGCGGCGCACGGCATCGGGAATGGTGACCGCGTGATGGGTTTCGGAGCCAAGGGTGAAGGCTCCGAACGGGTTGCGCTGCTCGTTGAAAAGGGCTTCGGCCGTTTCCTTGATATCGGCGTGTTTCAAATGATGCCGCTCCTGATCGCCGTGGCGATGGCCATCGCGCGGTTGCTGGCCGCGAATTTCTGGATGGCGTGGGTGATGTAGCTGTTGACGGTGTTGGAGGAGACGCCAAGGATGACGGCGACCTCGTCGGTGGTCTTGCCTTCGGAAACCCAGAACAGGCATTCGCGCTCCCGATCCGACAACGGATCCTGCATGGCGGCAGCGGCAATCAGTTGCGGGATGTGCGAGAGCGCGTAGCAGCATTTCAGTTGCGCCCGCATCAACGCCGGCTGGTCGATGCTGCCGGCGGTCGCCGCAGAGAACAGGGCGAACAGGCGCTGGCGACCGACATTAAGGCGCAGCGAATAGATTTCGGCATGGCCGAGCACGTCGAGAAGGCGGGCTTCCTCTCCGGTGATCAATCCGTCTGTTTCTGGTGCCCGGGATGCCACGAGCGGATGTGGACGGATACCTGGCGCGACGGTGAGCGCGCCTTGCGCGAGCCCGGCGATCAGCCGCTTGCCGATCAGCTCGATGGCATCGAAAATCCAGTTGGAGGAGACGATGCGCGCATCGTTGCGGTCCTGGTCGTGGACAATGGCGACCAACATGTAGCTGTCGGCGCCGATCTCGGCGGTCAGTTGCATGAAAAAGCTGGTGAGATCGCCGCGCGACGTCAGGCGCGAGCCCAATGTGTCGGATTGAAGAAGTGCGGCGGGACTGCTCATTCTTGTTGCTTTTGGCCGGAATCGTTTCTGCTGTCCGGATGCTGGAAGCCAGCCGCCAAACCCGAATACGCATTACTTTGACGAAGACACACGCGTGGCGCAGGGCTGCGCCGAACCAAATCCCGAATCCATTCAGGGAACGCGAAGCCGTCCGCGTCTGGTGCCGGAAAAGCTCCGGAACAAGAGACTTTGGGTGTTCGCCGCGCCCCCCAAGGACCGGCTGATTCGGGTCTAATCTACCCGCAGTTGAATCTGACATCAAACGCGATTTGACAAAATCGAATCCGATGGACACACGTGCGACTCAGAGGTCGGTTTTCGCGCCTCGGAACAGAAGACCGGGACGCGAAAACCTTCGCCGGCCATTTCGGCGGCCGGTCGATTTCGCCAGGCTCGGGAGCATTGAACAGATGGGCGCGCCGGTTGCCGTGCCGAAGGCTGGTGCCTTGGCCCGATAGTGGGAACCGGGCGATGTTGCCGCCCGGTCCCGGCCGTCCCTTGCTTATGCCTGTCGTTGTCCCAAAACCGCTAGATGCTCCGGGACGACAGGCATTTACCGATCCTCGAACCCGGTCAGCACGCCGACCGCGTTGATGCCGATCTCCTCGACGGCATAGCCGCCTTCCATGACGAACAGCGTCGGCAGGCCGAGCCCGCCGATGCGGCGGCCGATCTTTGGATAATCAGATGTCTTCAGCTTGAACTGGCTGATCGGGTCCTTCTCGAACGTATCGACACCCAGCGAGACGATGACGACATCCGGTGCATAAGCGGTGAGCCTGGCGCAGGCATCCTCGAGCGAGGCGTTCCATGCATCCCAGTCGGTGCCGAAGGGCATCGGATAGTTGATGTTGAAGCCTTCGCCGGCACCCGCGCCGCGTTCGTCGGCATGGCCGAGGAAGAACGGGTACTCGACCATCGGATCGCCATGCAGATTGAGCACCTGGACGTCGGCACGGTCGTAGAAGATCTCCTGCGTGCCGTTGCCGTGGTGATAGTCGACATCGAGGATCGAGATGCGTTTGGCGCCCTGGTCGCGGAACCATTGCGCGGCGACGGCGGCGTTGTTGATGTAGCAATAGCCGCCCATGAAGCCAGCCCCGGCATGGTGGCCGGGCGGACGGCAGAGCGCGAAGGCGGAAGCCTCGCCATCCTTGACCAGGCCGGCGGCGGTCAGCGCCACATCGTAAGAAGACTTGATCGCAGCCCATGTGCCTTCGACGAAGGTGGCGCCGGCATCGAAGGAATAATAGCCGAGCAGTGCGTCGACGCGCTTTGGCGGCACGTCGCCGCGCAGGCCGCGCGTCGGCCAGGTGAAGGGCATCGCCGTGCCCGTGAGGCCTGCTTGCAGCCATTGCGGCCAGACCGTCGGAAGAAAGTCGATATAGTCCGATTTGTGGATGCGCTTGGCGGCGGCGAGGTCATGTTCGTGCGGCGCGATGATGGGACCCAGTTTCTCGCTTTCGACCCGTGCCTTGATGAATTCGGCCCTCGATGGCTTTTCGAAACCCGGCACGATGGCTGATGTGACCAGTTCCATTTGGCCGGCATGGCCGGCGTGAAGGGGGGAGAAAACAGTCTTCATAAATTCCTCTCGAAGTGCGAAATCAGTCAAGATTCAAGATTGAGATAAGGGCTCACCAGAGCGAGCCACATTCTTTCCACATCATCCTCGATGAGGTCGTATGTCTTGCGGTCGCTTTTCAACCCGACAAGCCGGCAGGCGTGCCCGACGTCCATCATCAGCACGCCGAGCCGGCTGGCGATCTTGTCTTCAAGCGCCGGGTTCACATGCTGCAGCCATGCGGCGTAGAGCGCGATGATCTGCTCGTCATATTCGTTCTGGATCGGCCTGAGGTCGGCATTGCCTGAAATGGCCTCGATCACCGGCATCAGGCTGGCGTTTTCGAGGTAGAGTCTGGACGTGTCGATGAAGAGCTTGCGCACTTCGCGCCGAAACTCTTCACGGTTGGTGGGCGGGGCGACCTTGATACGCTTGGCGATCACCTCGGGAAAGGATGACAGCCAGCGCCGGGCGAGGTCCAGAAGAATGGCTTCCTTGTTGGGAAAGTATTGGTAGATCGAACCAACCGACAAGCCTGCGCGCTGCGCAATGGCGAGCGTCGTGGGCGTCTTGGTTCCTTGCTCCCGCGTCAAGACCAGCGCTGCGTCGAGAATCCGGTCGACCACCTTGCTGGAGCGTTGTTGCCGCGGCTGTTTGCGCGGTTCGAGCGCTATCCTGGTTTTGCGATCGAGACTGCGCTTCACTGTCCGATGTCCTCGTTCCCCGCCCGGTCTCAACA
>NZ_RZQI01000319.1:0-6115 GCF_003998335.1 Mesorhizobium sp. M7A.F.Ca.CA.002.05.1.1
GCTGGCAGACATCGGCATCTTCACGCCGTGGAAGCAAGACCGCCGTGCGTTTTGCCGCATCGCGGGCGTGCCCATACCAATGCCGCAATAAGTGTGGTACTGCGCCGGCAATCCTGAAAAGCCCGGAAACGCTCTATGTCCGCTCCACGCGTGAGTTTTGTCAGTCTTGGATGCCCGAAGGCCCTTGTGGATTCGGAGCGCATCATCACGCGCCTGCGCGCCGAAGGTTACGAAATCGCCCGCAAGCATGACGGCGCCGACCTTGTCGTCGTCAACACTTGCGGCTTTCTCGATTCCGCTCGCGACGAGTCGCTCAACGCCATCGGCTCCGCGCTTTCGGAAAACGGCCGGGTGATCGTCACCGGTTGCCTGGGCGCCGAGCCGGACGTCATTCGCGAAAAGCACCCCAATGTGCTGGCGATCACCGGGCCGCAGGCCTATGAGAGCGTGATGGCTGCCGTGCATGAGGCCGCGCCGCCTTCGCACGACCCTTATGTCGATCTTTTGCCGCCGCAGGGTGTCAAGCTGACGCCGCGCCACTACGCCTATCTGAAAATTTCCGAAGGCTGCAACAACCGCTGTACCTTTTGCATCATTCCGGCACTGCGTGGCGACCTCGTCTCGCGGCCGGCGGCCGATGTGCTGCGCGAGGCCGAGAAACTGGCCAAGGCTGGGGTCAAGGAACTTCTGGTGATCTCACAGGACACCAGCGCCTACGGCATCGACATCAAGTATCAGACGTCGATGTTCGGCGACCGTGAGGTGCGCGCAAAATTCCTCGATCTGTCCGAGGAACTGGGCAAGCTCGGCATCTGGGTGCGCATGCACTATGTCTACCCCTACCCGCATGTCGCCGACGTCGTCCCGCTGATGGCAGAGGGCAAGATCCTCCCTTACCTGGATATCCCCTTCCAGCACGCTTCGCCGCAGGTGTTGAAGAACATGCGCCGGCCGGCACACGGCGAAAAGACGCTCGAGCGCATTCGCGGCTGGCGTGAGGTCTGCCCGGATCTGGCCATCCGCTCGACCTTCATCGTCGGCTTTCCCGGCGAGACGGACGACGATTTCGAGATGCTGCTCGACTGGCTCGACGAGGCCAAGATCGATCGCGCCGGCTGCTTCAAATACGAGTCGGTCCGCGGCGCCCGCTCCAACGATCTCGGTCTCGAACAGGTTCCCCAGGAGATCAAGGAGGCGCGCTGGCACCGTTTCATGCAGCGCCAGCAGAAGATTTCGGCAACGCAGCTGGCCAAGAAGGTCGGCAAGCACCTGCCGGTGCTGATCGACGAGGCGCATGGCACGTCGGCAAAGGGCCGCACCAAATACGACGCGCCCGAGATCGATGGCTCGGTGCATATCCAATCGCGCCGCCCTTTGCGCCAGGGCGATATCGTCACCGTCAAGATCGACCGCGCCGACGCCTATGACCTTTATGGTTCGGCGGTCTGAGGGCCGTATTTACTACATCTGGCGATAGTTCAGCCTTTTAACCCGCTCAGCCGCGATCCGCTCTATGGTTTGCGGACCGGAGATGCGGGGAAATGCGGATGAACACCAGATCTGCGGAACAAAATTACATCGCGACGCTGGACCTGCTCAGGCTGGCGGCAGCACTTGCCGTCGTGTTCTTTCACTATTTCTTTCGCGGCGCGGCCGCCGAAGGCTACCTCGCGCAGGGCTATCCGCTTGCCGCACCGTTCGCCCTCTACGGCTATCTCGGCGTCAATCTGTTCTTCCTGATCAGCGGTTTCGTCATTGCCTGGTCGGCGGAAAACCGGAGCTGGGATCAGTTTGCGATCGCGCGGTTCGTTCGCCTCTATCCGGGTTTTCTGTTCTGCATGACGATCACCTTCGCAGTTCTCACCCTTGCCGGCACGCCGTTGCTTCCAGCCTCTTTCAGCCAGTACGTCGCCAACCTGTCGATGTTCGCGCCGGCCTTCGGCCAACCCTTCATGGACGGCGTCTACTGGTCGATCGTGCTTGAACTGGTGTTCTACGGATGGATCACGCTGGCCCTGTTCACCGGGCTCTTCCAGAAACGCAAGCTGGAGCTGATCTTCATCTGGCTGGCGATCTCGGCCTTGAACGAGTTCTTCATCGGCAGCGGCGGAGCCAGGCTGCTGTTCCTCACCGAGTTCGGCCCGTTCTTCGCCGCCGGCGTGCTGGTCCACCACATCCATTCGCATGACCGTTCTGTGCCGGCCCTGCTGCTGCTCGCCGCCGCGTTCCTGATCTCCTGCGGAACGCTGTCGGTGACGCAGCGCTGGATGCTCGGCCACTACGGCATTGCCGTCTCCTCGGCCAATCTTGTCTTCGCCAACGCCGTCATGCACGCGGCCCTGATCGGCGCGGTGCTGTTGCGCCACCGTGTGAGGGCATCGGCGCTCACCCTGGCGCTGGGCGGGCTGACCTATCCGCTCTATCTGCTGCATCAGGAGATCGGCTATCTCGCCATCAATGCGGCAACGCCCATTGTCGGCAAATGGATTGCCGCCCTTGGTTGCGTCGTGCTCATGCTTTTCATTTCGTGGGCGATCTGGCGCACCTGCGAACGACCGGTACAGCGGTTGCTCAGGTTCTGGCTCGGCCGTGTGGTCGATGCCGGACGAACGCGGTTTCATCGCCCCTCTGCCGGCGCACAGCCCGCCGAATGAAGAAGGGCGCCTCGCGGCGCCCCTCCGTCTCATGTCTCGCGCTGGTTATTTCGGCAGCTTGTCGTCGACGCCCTTCACATAAAAATTCATGCCGAGCAGCGTGCCGTCGTCGGCGACTTCGCCGTCCTTCAGCCACGGCGTGCCGTCCTGCTTGGCGATCGGTCCCGTGAAGGGGTTCCAGCCGTCGACGATCTTCTTTTCGGTGGCCTGCGCCATCGCTTTCACGTCGTCGGGCATGTTGGTGTAAGCGGACATCTTGACGGCACCGTCCTTGATGCCGAGCCAGACATTGCCAGGCTTCCACGTGCCGTCGAGGGCTGCCTGGACCCGGCTGATGTAATAGGGACCCCAATCATCGGTGATCGAAGTCAGCTGCGCCTTGGGCGCGAACTTGATCATGTCCGAAGACTGGCCAAAGCCCTTCAGGCCCCGCTCTTCGGCCACTTGCAGGGCAGCAGTCGAATCGGTGTGCTGGACGATGATGTCGGCCCCCTGGTCGAACAGCGCCTTGGCGGCGTCGGCTTCTTTGCCCGGATCGAACCATGTATTCACCCAGACGATCTTTGCCTTGAAGTTCGGGTTGATCGACTGGGCGCCGAGCATGAAGGAGTTGATGCCCATCACCACTTCCGGGATCGGGAAGGAAACGATGTAGCCGGCCACGCCGGCCTTCGATTCCTTGGCGGCGATCTGGCCGAGAATGTAGCGGCCTTCATAGAAGCGGGCATTGTAGATGCCAAGATTGTCCGATGTCTTGTAGCCGGTGGCGTGCTCGAACATCACCTTGGGAAATTTCTTGGCGACCTTCACTTCCGGGTCCATGAAGCCGAAGGAGGTGCCGAAGATGAGCTTGCAGCCTTCGCGCGCCAGGCGCTCGAAAGCGCGGTCGGCGTCGGGACCTTCCGAGACGTTTTCGAGATAGGCTGTTTCGACCTTGTCACCGAGCGCCTTCTCCACATCGAGACGGCCCTGGTCGTGCTGGTAGGAGTAGCCGAAGTCGCCGATCGGGCCGGTGTAGACCCAGCATGCCTTCAGCTTGTCCGCAGCTTCCGCCGTCACTGCCAGCGACATGGCGGCGGTCGTGGTCATCAGGGCAATAAGCAGTTTTTTCATTGTGTTACCTCTCTGAGTTAAGCCTTGGAGCTTCCCGTTTGTTTTTATTGTCAACGATCCGGAACGAATGGCTGCCCCAAGGAAGCCGGCGTGTTCATCATCGTCAGACGCTTGTTGCGCGAGATTAGAACGAGAACCACGATGGTTGCCAGATAGGGCAGCGAAGAAAGGAACTGTGAAGGCACTGGAATGCCAAAAGCCTGTGCATGAAGCTGGCCGATCCACACCGCGCCGAAGATGTAGGCGCCGGCCAGCACCCGCCATGGCCGCCAGGAGGCGAACACCACCAGCGCCAGCGCGATCCAGCCGCGGCCGGCGCTCATGTTCTCGACCCATTGCGGCGTGTAGACCAGCGACAGATGGCCGCCGGCAAGCCCGGCACAGGCGCCGCCGAAGATCACCGCGAGATAGCGATAGCGGATGACCTGGATGCCAAGCGCATGGGCCGAGGTGTGGCTGTCGCCGATCGAGCGCAGCGTCAGTCCGGTCCTTGTCTTGAACAGGAACCACATGACGGCCGCGGTGAGCGCGATCGAAATGTAGAAGATCGGGTCCTGACCGAACAGCAGCCTGCCGACGACAGGCATTTCCGTCAGACCGGGAATGTAGAGGTTGGGCAGCCTTTCGCCGGGTTGGCCGACAAAGCTGGTGCCCATCATGCCGGACAGGCCAAGGCCGAGCAGCGTCAGCGACAGGCCGGTCGCCACCTGGTTGGTGGCCAGCGACAGCGTCATGACGGCAAACAGCAGCGAGAACACCGCGCCCATGGCGATTGCCGCCAAAAGGCCGATCCAGGGCGAGCCGGTGAGATAGGTCGCGCCGAATCCGCCGACAGCGCCCATGATCATCATGCCCTCGACGCCGAGATTGAGCACGCCGGAGCGCTCGACCACCAGTTCGCCGATTGCCGCGATCAACAGGGGCGTTGCCGCCGTGGCGATGGTCAGAAGGATGTTTACGGTGATGTCCATCAACGGGCTTCCTTCAACTTTGGCGCGGCTTCGAGTTTCGCGGCACCTTCCGGCTTGGTCAGCGCCAGGCCGACCAGGCGAATGCGGTAGTGGATGAGCGTGTCGCAGCCGAGCACGAAGAACAGCAGCATGCCCTGGAACACCCGCGCCACCTTGTCGGAGATGCCGAGCGCGCTCTGCACCGCTTCGCCGCCGAGATAGGTCAGCGCCAGCACCAGACCGGCGGCAACGATGCCGAGCGGGTTGAGGCGGCCAAGGAAAGCCACGATGATGGCGGTGAAGCCATAGCCGGGCGAAATGACAGGCTGCAGTTGCCCGATAGCGCCCGAGACCTCGGAGATGCCGGCGAGACCCGCCAGAGCGCCTGACAGCAGGAAAGCAAAAAAGACCATGCGGTTGAGGCCGAAGCCGGCGAAGCGCCCTGCCCGCGGGCTTGAGCCCAGCACGCGCACCTCAAAACCTTTCAGCATGCGGCTCATCAGGATCCAGACCAGCACCGCGGCGACCAATGCGAAGACAAAACCCCAGTTTGCCCGTCCGGCATCCGGCATCAGCTCCGGCAACACGGCCGAATCGTTGAACTGGATGGTCTGCGGGAAACCATGGCCCTGCGGATCGCGCCAGGGTCCGCGCACCAGCCAATCAAGGAAGAGCTGCGCGACGTAGACCAGCATCAGGCTGGTCAGGATTTCGTTGGTGCCGAAGCGAGTCTTGAGCAGAGCCGGGATCGCGGCATAGGCCGCGCCGCCGACCATGCCGAGCAACAGCATCAGCGGCAGCACCAGCGGACCTTCGAACTGCGGAAACAGCACGGGAATCATCGAACCGGCAATGCCGCCGAGGATGAACTGGCCTTCGGCGCCGATGTTCCAGATGTTGGCCTTGTAGCAGACCGACAGGCCGACGGCGATCAGGATGAGCGGCGCTGCCTTGATCGCCAGCTCATGTAGCTGCCAGACCTGGCTGATCGGCTCGATAAAATAGATATTGAACGCGGTCAGCGGATTGACGCCGAGCAGCGCGAACATGACGGCGCCGGCAATGATGGTCAGCGCGAAGGCGATGAACGGCGACAGGGCCGAAAACAGCATGGAACGCTGCGGGCGTTTGACGAGTTCGAGGCGCATCATGCCGTCTCCAGCGAGTGTTCGGCGTGGCCTGGTTCGGCGCCGCCCATCAGCAAACCTACCTTTTCGAAGGTTGCCTCGGCGATCGGCATAGGTTTCGACAGCTCGCCATTGTGCATGACCGCGATCGCATCCGATATCTCGAACAGCTCGTCGAGATCCTGGCTGATCACCAGCACCGCCGATCCGCTGCGCGACAACTCGATCAAGGCCTGGCGGATATGAGCGGCAGCGCCCGCATCCACGCCCC
>NZ_RZQI01000320.1:0-6111 GCF_003998335.1 Mesorhizobium sp. M7A.F.Ca.CA.002.05.1.1
TGCCTGAGGTGATCGGCTTCCGCCTCACCGGCAAGCTCAAAGAGGGCGTCACCGCCACCGACCTCGTGCTCACCGTCACCCAGATGCTGCGCAAGAAGGGCGTCGTCGGCAAGTTCGTCGAGTTCTTCGGGCCGGGCCTCTCCAACATGACGCTGGCCGACCGCGCCACCATCGGCAACATGGCGCCCGAATATGGCGCCACCTGCGGCTTCTTCCCCGTCGACTCGGAAACCATCCGCTACCTCACAATGTCCGGCCGCAGCGAGGACCGCATCGCGCTGGTCGAGGCCTATGCCAAAGCTCAAGGAATGTGGCGTGAGACCGGCTCGACCGATCCGGTGTTCACCGATCTGCTCGAGCTGGAACTTGGCTCCGTCGTGCCGTCGATGGCCGGACCCAAGCGGCCCGAGGGCCGCGTCGCCCTTGAAGGCATTCCGGAAGGTTTCGCCAAGGCGATGGAGACCGAATACAAGAAGGCCGCCGAAATCTCCAAGCGCTACGCAGTCGAAGGCACCGACCATGATCTCGGTCACGGCGATGTCGTCATTGCCGCCATCACTTCGTGCACCAACACCTCGAACCCGAGCGTGCTGATCGGCGCCGGCCTCCTGGCCCGCAACGCCAACCGCCTCGGTTTGAAGCAGAAGCCGTGGGTGAAGACCTCGCTGGCGCCGGGCAGCCAGGTGGTGGCCGAGTATCTGGAGAAATCCGGCCTGCAGAAGGAACTCGATCAGATCGGCTTCAACCTGGTCGGCTTCGGCTGCACCACCTGCATCGGCAATTCCGGGCCGCTGCCGGCGCCGATCTCGAAGACCATCAACGACAAGGGCCTGATCGCTGCCGCGGTCTTGTCCGGCAACCGCAACTTCGAAGGCCGCGTCTCGCCCGACGTGCAGGCCAACTATCTGGCGTCGCCGCCGCTGGTCGTCGCGCATGCGCTGGCCGGCACCGTCACAAAGGACCTGACCACCGAGCCGCTAGGCGAGGACAAGAACGGCGAGCCGGTCTACCTCAAGGATATCTGGCCGAGCTCGGCCGAAATCCAGGAGTTCATCGAGAAGAACGTCACCCGCGAGCTGTTCGCCCGCAAATATGCCGATGTCTTCAAAGGCGACGAGTACTGGCAGAACGTCAAGGCGCCGGAAGGCCAGACCTATGCGTGGGACGACAACTCGACCTATGTGCAGAACCCGCCCTATTTCGCCGGCATGACGTCAGGTTTCGGCAAGATCGGCGATATCAAGGGCGCCCGCGTGCTCGGCCTGTTCGGCGACAAGATCACCACCGACCACATTTCGCCGGCCGGATCGATCAAGGCGGCCTCGCCGGCCGGCAAATACCTCACCGACCACGGCGTCGGCGTCGCCGACTTCAACCAGTACGGCACGCGGCGCGGCAACCACGAGGTGATGATGCGCGGCACCTTCGCCAACATCCGCATCCGCAACCACATGCTGGGCGAGAATGGCCGCGAGGGCGGCTACACCATCCACTACCCGTCGAAGGAAGAGGAATCGATCTACGACGCGGCGATGGAATACAAAAGGGAAGGCGTGCCGCTGGTTGTCTTCGCCGGCGTCGAATACGGCAACGGCTCGTCGCGCGACTGGGCGGCCAAGGGAACCAATCTCCTTGGTGTCCGCGCGGTCATCGCCCAGTCCTTCGAGCGCATCCATCGCTCGAACCTGGTCGGCATGGGCGTCATTCCCTTCGTCTTCGAGGAAGGCACCTCATGGGCATCGCTCAACCTCAAGGGAGACGAGCTGGTCGAGATCGACGGCTTGAGCACCATCAAACCGCGCCAGACGATGATCGCCAAGGTCACCTATGGCGACGGCACGGTGAAGAACGTGCCGATCATCTGCCGCATCGATACGCTGGATGAGCTCGATTACTTCAAGAACGGCGGCATCCTGCAATACGTGCTGCGCGATCTTGCAGCTTAGGGAATAGGGGACTAGGCAGTAGGGAATAGAGACCCCTACTGCCTACTGCCTACTGCCTACTGCCTACCTTAGGCTTCCCAAACCGCGCCGCTGCCGCCAAAAGCACGCCGAGCATCACGCCGTTGAGGATGTGCCAGAGGAAGTGCGTTCCGAGCGGAAAGCTGCCGCAGATCACCGGGTCGATCATCCGGCAGATGACGGACACGACGAAGATCGCCGATCCCGCCAGATTATACCAGCCGGCGCGATTGCCGCTCACCGTCACCCAGACACCGAAGAAGGCGAGCGCCAGGAACGGCGGCAGATAGCCCGTCGTACCGTTCGACGCCTGGCGCAGCCAGTCAGGCACGGCAAGGGTTATCGCCCCGGCAAGCACATAGAAGGCAATGAAGATGGCAATGGCCTTGCCCCATCGCATGCCGAGGAAGCGGCGCAGATTGAACAGCGTGTAGGCCAGCGTGAAGCCGGCGATCGGCAGCACGTCGGCCCAGACTGTGCCCTTGGTGGCAAAGGTGTGGAAGATCGTCGAACCGATGCCGATCGCCACCACCCACCAGGCCAGCACCTCGGCGAAGGCGCCGGTGCCCAGCCTTCGTACCTCGCGCACGCCCCACAGGCCGGCGGCGATGAAGGCGAGGTTGGTCAGGGCGTTTACCGGTTCGGACCAGAATTCCGGGCCGGTCCGCTCGCAATAGAGGTCGACTGGCGCCAAAAACGTTTGCCACATCGTGATTGCCGCCCGAATCGGTTTCTATCCTGAAGCGCAGATCCTTCCTATTGCGGGGTTGCGGTCGGCTGCAATGGCAAAATTTCACCGCAACGTGACTTCCCGTTGACTTCCGGTTCTGCCACATATTTTAGCAATCAAGATAAAGCCGGCACCACCGGCGGGAATCGGAATGGCCATGGCCTCGCGAAAATCATTGTGGCTGGCAGCTCTTGCGCTGGCCTTCTCGGCGTCTGCCGGCGCCGGGCATGCCGGCGAATCCGATCGCGCCCATGCCGACCGGGTCCAGATCGACAGGCCCCAGATCGACAGGCCATTGGGCGTGGTCGAACTGTTCACCAGCCAGGGCTGCAGTTCCTGCCCGCCGGCCGATACGCTGTTCTCCGAACTTGCCGCCAAGGAAGATATCGTCGCGCTCGCTTATCACGTCGACTATTGGGACTATCTCGGCTGGCAGGATACGCTGGGCCGCAAGGAGAACACCGAGCGGCAATACGACTACATGCGCGCCTTCGGCAGCCGCTCCGTCTATACGCCGCAGGCCGTTATCAATGGCCGTGTCCACGTCAACGGTGCCAGCCGCGGCGAGGTCGATGGCGCGCTCGCCCGCATGGCCAAGAGCGGCGAAGGCATGCGCGTCGCCGTCAAGGTCAGCCGCACCAGCGACCGTGTGACGATCGACGCCGGCGATGCCGGCAACGGCCCCAGCGACGCCCATGTCGTCATCGTCTATTTCGACCCGCCGCAGACGGTCAAGGTCGGCGAGGGCGAGAACACCGGCCGCAAGATGACCTACTGGAACGCCGTCACCGGGATACAGACCGCCGGCATGTGGCATGGCAAGGCACAACGCTACGAACTGCCGATGAGCGAGATTGCCAAAAAGGGCGGCTGCGCCGTGCTGCTGCAGTCGGTCGGCAAGGACGGCATGCCCGGTCCCATTCTCGGCGCCGCGTTCATCCACAAGCCTTAAGGCCTTCTTTCCTTCTCCCCTTGTGGGGCGAGCAGCCGGTTCGTCGAAGGCGAATTCATCGTGCCGGTGGCACGATGAAGGCCGGCGAACGCCGGGACGCTGCGAAGCAGCGCGGACCCGGCAGGGTGGATCGACTAACCACGCCCGGCCCTTCGCAGGCTCAGGGCGTTCGAAGCTCGAAAAGCCAAGCAATTGGCTTTTCGTTCGCTGCGCGAACCGCTTCTCACCCAATAAAAAACCGACGTCAGCTTGCTTCTGACGTCGGTCATTTAGGTTTTGGGATCGTCGCACCCGATTCTTCCGAAGAAGAACCGAGGTTGGTTCGATCCGACGCAGACCCGTGGGCGGGGGGCTTGGGGTTTACGAGCCGGTGCCGGACCGAACCGTCTCAGGCAACACCGGTAAATTCGTCGGACATTGGGGCATGAGCGCGGATAAAAAAAGGCAGAAATGTGGCGGAACATCACCAATTCCAACACGGCGTTTCATAAAAGTGACTGGACGTGACGGAAACAGCGCGGCGCGGGGCTTGGTTCGCCGGGCCTTGCAATTCAGTCGCGAACACGCCAACTTTGGTTGGCAAAGATTCATTTTGAAGGATCGAGGCATGACCGATGACAGCGGCGGGACGGGGGATGGGGACGCATCCGCGATATTGATCCCGCTGCACGAGGCGCGACGCGAACGTCTCGATCAGCCGGTGCGGTTCGACCGCCGCGAGTTGGACCAGATCCTCAGGCTCTACGGCCGCATGGTCGCCGCCAATGAATGGCGCGACTACGCCATCGACCATCTTGCGGACCGCGCTGTGTTTTCCGTATTCCGCCGCACCAGCGAAGTGCCGCTGTTCCAGATCGTCAAGGATCCGAAACTGGCCCGCAAGCAGGGCGCTTTTGCCGTCATCGCCGCCGGCGGCCGCATCTTGAAGCGTGGTCAGGAACTTGGCCGCGTGCTTGGTGTGTTCGACAGCAAGCTGAAGCTGGTCGAAGCCTGAGCTGGGGAATTAGAGCAGGGGAATTGAAGAGCTGGAGAATTGATTAATTGATGAAAAGGCACTCGGCGCCTGACGCTATCTTCTTCAATTCTTCAATTCTTCAATTCTTCAGTTCCCCCTAAGGCGAAACTTCCGCTCCGGCAGCGATTCGGGATCGGGCGGCAGCGTCGCACCGCCATTCAGCGACAGCTGCATGAACACCGTGTCCAGCCAGCGCCCATGCTTGTAGCCGGAACCTTCAAGGCGTCCCGAATGGCGAAAGCCGAGCTTTTCGTGCAACCGCACCGAGGCGCTGTCGGGACGGCCATCGCCGATCACCGCGATGATCTGGCGAAAGCCCGCCGTCGTCACTGCCTCGATCAGGCTTTGCATCAGCTTGAGCCCGACGCCCTGGCCCTTGGCCTCGGGCGCGACATAGACCGAATCCTCGACGATGAAGCGATAGGCCGGGCGTGGCCGGAAGGCGCCGGCATAGGCGTAGCCGAGAACGGTCCCGTCCTTCTCCGCCACCAGGTAAGGAAAGCCGCCGGCCGTCAGGCTGTCGAATCGAACACCCATCTCCGCACGGCTCGGCGGCTCCAGCTCATAGCTCGCCGTGCCTTGGGTCACCGCATCGGCATAGATGTCCGTGACGCTGTCGAGGTCGGCCACCGTGGCAGGCCGGATCGCAATATTGCTCATTGTTTATGCATGCCGTTTCTCTGCTCGCAATAACAGCAAAGGCCAAGACAAAAGAAAAGGGCGGCCGTTGGGCCGCCCTTCCGGAAGTTGATGGTCCAATGCCGCTTTAGCGGCGGTCGCCCATGAACTGCAGCAGGAACATGAACAGGTTGATGAAGTCGAGATAGAGCGTCAGAGCGCCCATGATCGCCTTGCGGCCGGCGACGTCGGAAGTGTCGCCCTCGAAATACATCTCCTTGATCTTCTGCGTGTCATAGGCGGTCAGGCCCGCGAAGACCAGCACGCCGATCGCCGACACGGCAAAGGACAGCGCCGACGACTGCAGGAAGATATTGATCACCGACGCGATGATGATGCCGAACACGCCCATGATCAGGAACGAGCCCATCGCCGTCAGGTCGCGCTTGGTGGTGTAGCCGAACAGCGACAGCGCACCGAAGGCGGCGGCCGTGGCGAAGAAGGTCTGTGAGATGCTGGCCGTGGTGTAGACCAGGAAGATCGAAGACAGCGACAGGCCGACGAGACCGGCATAGACCCAGAACGTCGTCTGCGCCGCCGAAACGCTCATCGACTGAACGCGGAACGACAGGAACAGCACGGCAGCCAGCGGCGCCAGCATCACCACCCAGCGCAGCGGCGAGCCGAAGATCGCGTAGCCGAAGGAGGTCAGCATCTCGCCGCTTGGCAGCGTCGCGACAGCCGAAGCCGGATCGGTGGTGGTGGCCAGCATGATCGTGCCGATCGCGGCAAGACCAGTGATGAGGAGGCCAAGCCCCATCAGATTGTAGAC
>NZ_RZQI01000031.1:0-16230 GCF_003998335.1 Mesorhizobium sp. M7A.F.Ca.CA.002.05.1.1
ACCATGAAGAGTTCGACGACTACATCTGGCCGGCACTCTGGCACCGCATTCCGTCTTTCGACGCACTCAAGGTCCAGACCAGTTGGACCGGCCACTACGAGTACAACATGCTCGACCACAACGGCATCGTCGGCTTCCACCCGCAGGTGACCAATTTCATGTTTGCCAACGGCTTCTCGGGGCACGGGCTGCAACAGTCGCCAGCCGTGGGCCGGGGAGTTTCAGAACTTATCGTTCACGGGGCTTTCCAGACGCTCGATCTGTCGCCATTCTGTTACGAGCGCATAGAGCGCAACGAGCCGTTCCTCGAGGAAGCGGTGATCTAGGGCGAGACGATCGACCACCCCGTTTTGATTTGGCGAAGCAATTCATCACGGGACGTCGGTCGTGTTCGAGATTGCACCAAGCACAAGCGCCCCGGTTGTCCTCCTGGCCTCGAGATCGCGATGAGCGTCGGCAGCCTGCGCCAGATCATATTGCCTGGGGCGCGCCGATCTTGATCACACCTAGGTGCAAGCTGGCGGAGAGAGCGGGATTCGAACCCGCGTTACGGTCTCCCGTAAACACACTTTCCAGGCGTGCGCCTTCAACCACTCGGCCACCTCTCCGTCCATGCATGTCGCGTCGGCCGGTTTTGCCGCGCGGGTTGGGGAGATGCACCTCCCTTGGGGCAAGGCGGAACTTCCGCCATCGGCGCCGCCAACCAGCGAACGCCCTTCCCCGCACCTGAGCCGTCGAAGCAACAGGCGCGGGGCTCATCTAGTCGATCCGGCGCCGAATGCCAAGCCATATCAGCAGTCTATTCGCTTTGCCGGCCATACAGTGTTTCGCAAGGCCGCCGGCATGCCCGTTTTTACGGGCGCCGCCGCTGCAATGGTGTGCACAGGCACGACCGCCGGGCCGGCCGCCCTTGACTTCCCCCGGAGTTGCCTGTCGGGTGCCGAGGCTTTGCGGGGGCATTGTGCGGACATGACATCGAGCAATGGACAGACGCCAGTCAGGCGGCCGGACAGCGGGCTTTCCTTCGTGCCGGTGGGCTGGCTCGTCTTCGTCATGGCGTGGTCGGTCTACGGCCTGATCTCCGTCTGGCCCGCGGTCGGCGCCACCGGCCTGCCAGACAGCGTGTTTTACCTTGTCTATGGCGGGCTCGCCGTCGACATCATCACCATCCTGTGGGGGCTTTACCTGCTCGGCCTCGCCTTCGGCCGCTCGGCCCGTTTCCCGCGCCAGTTCACCATCTGGCAGGTCGCCACAATCATCTGGCTGGTGGCCTGGCAGGCCTGTGCACTGACGATTTCGGATTTCGTCTTTTCGGGCCAGGCGCTTGCCATCACCGCTGCTCAACTCGCCATCGGGGTCCTCTGCATCTATCTGCTGCGCCGTGGATCCGAAGCCGATGCCGTTTATGTCAATCCGGAAACCGAAAGCCCGCCTGTCTTCGTCTCGGTCGTCGCCGCGCTGCTCGGCATCGTCCTGGGCGCGGTCATCGGCGCCGTGGGCGGATTCGCCATCGGCTCGGTGATCGCTGATGCCACCGAGATGAGCTGTTTCGAGGGCGCCTGCGGCTATTTCGCCGTGTTCACCGGCCTGGCCGGCCTGGTGATCGGCGCCATTGGCGGCGGCGTTTTTGCCGTCTGGCGTGTCCATCGGCGCAAAAGGAAGCCGGCCGCATAATTCGCGCAGGGCAACGAATCCGGGTTCACCCGGTCTTTGAAGACTTGGCCGGCACGTCGGTTTGCGAGGCACCAAACGCAAAAACCCGCCTGTGCGGCGGGTCGTCGGCGCAAATCAGCACCCTGCTGAAATTGTTAGCATAGCTGCCCTCACATGTCAATGAAAAGCCACCCGACCGACTGTCGTCCGGCCTTCTGTTGACCTGAGTTTGGAGTCTGCAAATTCGCGTATGGCGATTGCGATCCAGCCATGCGCATTCTATCTCTGAAAGGCCCCTCGGGAGGGGACCAGCCCGGAGGAGGGTTCTGATGTTTCGCTTCGTCTTTCGTCTTGCCGCAATGATCGCGCTGTCGATTTCCGTCATCATGGCGGTGCTCGACGCGACACGCACCGTGGCGGCCTCCGTGCTGGTGCTGACCCCGCTCAACACCAGTTGGCTGGCGGTCTCGCCCGACACGAGGGCCGCCTTCGAAACCTTCATCCGAACCAAGGCCAGCCCGCTGCTGTGGGACGGCGCCGTCGCCTGGGTGCTGAACCAGCCGGGCTTCGCCGTGTTCGCGGTGCTGGCTTTCCTGCTCTATGCGATAGGCTACAGGCGGCCGCCGCGTGCTGGGCAGTTCGCCGCCACCTAGAGCATCGGACCCAAAAGCGGTTGCCGGTTTTGGGAATCCGATGCTCAAACAAAGCCGCCGTCATGCGGCTTCTTGCGTTTCACCCGGAGAGGAGCCGCGCATGTTCTTTCTCAGCGACATGCTGAACAAGAAGCTCAATCTGCCGAAGCCCTCCCAGGCCCTGCCGGGCCGCGCCAGGGCGATCCCGACCGCATCCAGACACAAGGTCTTGAAAAGATCGCTCAAGGGTCCTTATCCCGAGAGGCTGGAGACGGCGATGTTCGGACTGGGCTGCTTCTGGGGTGCGGAGCGGCTGTTCTGGCAGATCGAAGGCGTCTGGGTCACCGCGGCTGGCTATGCCGGCGGCTTCACCCCCAATCCGACCTATCAGGAGACCTGCACCGGGCTTACCGGTCATGCCGAAGTGGTGCTGGTGGTCCATGACCCCGAGATCGTCTCCTATGCTGGGCTTCTGAAGCTGTTCTGGGAAAGCCACGACCCCACGCAGGGCATGCGCCAGGGCAATGATGTCGGCACCGCCTATCGCTCCGCGATCTACACGAGCGACGAGGCGCAATTGCGGGCGGCGAGCGCCTCGCGCGATGCGTATGAGACCTCGCTGCGCGGTGCCGGCCACGGCAGGATCACCACCGAGATCGCGCCGGCGGCCGAATTCTACTTCGCCGAAGCCGATCACCAGCAATATTTGGCGAAGAACCCTTACGGCACGTGCAACCTCAAAGGCACCGGCGTCGCTTGCGCCATCCCTGCCGCCGCCTCCGCCTGACACTTGGCGCAAGGACAAGCTGCGGTGCGGCTTGTCCGCACCAAGCTTTTCCAAAAGGTCAAAATTCCGCGTGAATTTTGTTTCGGGCCATGCCAGATTGCCGCCGAGCGGGAGGGAGTACACTCCTGGCTGACGTCGTATGCCTGCCGGAGAACCGGGCAGGCATGCGGTGCATAACGGAAAAAATAACCGACAGGGTGTGGATCACATGAAACGTATCGTTCTCGGCCTCCTGGCCGCAACCGCAATGGTTCTTCCGGCTTTCGCCGCGGATGTCCAGCCGGCCATCCTCTATGATCTCGGCGGCAAGTTCGACAAATCCTTCAACGAGGCTGCCTACAACGGCGCCGAGAAATTCAAGACGGAAACCGGCACGGCCTACGTCGAATTCGAGGTCTCCAATGCCTCGCAGCGTGAGCAGGCGCTGCGCCGCTTCGCCGAGGACGGCCGCAACCCGATCGTCATGGCCGGCTTTGCCTGGACGGACGCGCTGACCAAGGTCGCCGCCGAATATCCCGACCTGAACTTCGCCATCATCGACGACCAGGTCGATCTGCCGAACGTGCGGTCGCTGAAGTTCAAGGAACAGGAGGGCTCCTACCTCGTCGGCATCCTGGCGGCGATGGCCTCTAAGTCCAAGAAGGTCTCCTTCGTTGGCGGCATGGATATCCCTCTGATCCGCAAGTTCGAATGCGGCTATGTCGGCGGCGCCAAGTCGGCGGGTGCGACTGATGTCATCCAGAACATGACCGGCGACACGCCGGCTGCCTGGAACGATCCGGCCAAGGGTGGCGAGATCGCCAAGACGCAGATCGACCAGGGCTCCGACGTGATCTACGCCGCGGCAGGCGGCACCGGCGTCGGCGTGCTGCAGGCGGCGGCAGATGCCGGCAAGCTCGGCATCGGCGTCGATTCCAACCAGAACGGCCTGCAGCCGGGCAAGGTGCTGACCTCGATGCTGAAGCGCGTCGACGTCGCCGTCTACACCGCCTTCATGGACGGCAAGAACGGCACCTTCAAGGGCGGAGTCGAGAATCTGGGCCTCAAGGAAGGCGGCGTCGACTACGCCATGGACGACAACAACAAGGCGCTGGTGACGGACGAGATGAAGGCGGCCGTCGAAAAGGCCAAGGCCGACATCATTGCCGGCAAGACCGAAGTGCACGACTATACGGCTGACAACGCTTGCCCCTATTGAGCGGCACGAACACACAGACATGATCTGCAAACCGCCGGGCGCCAGCCCGGCGGTTTTGTCTTTACCGGATCGAGCGAAACGTTCGCTCCGTGCCGGCCACCGTTTCGGGATACAGATGCAGCCAAAGATCGCACCCATCGGCGAGCACGACGTAGCAGCGGTAGCCCAGCTGCGCCTGGCCACGTTTTTCGAGGGAACCGGAAGGACGCTCGGGGAAGATGCGGCAGGGCTTCGTGGCTTGATCGCCGGTGACGGCTTCGAGGCGGCATTCGTTGCCCGGATCGGCGACACCCCGGTCGGGACATGCCTGCTGGTCCGCCACGAGCTGGAGCCCGTACATGATCTGACGCCATGGCTGGCCGGGTTGGTCGTCGATGCAAGGTATCGACGCCGAGGCATCGCCACCGCGCTGGTCAAGGCAACGGAAGCCCATGCGGCGTCACGGGGCGTCGAGATGCTCCATCTCTACACATGGGATGCGCGTGATTTCTACGCGGCTCTCGGCTGGAATACCGTTGAGATAAGCGGCTCGGACGGCGAGAAGATGGCGCTGATGTCGCGCCGCCCTCGCCTATAGCAGCTTCGCGACGAGACAGCCCAGCGCGAACGCCACCATCAGCCCGGCGGCAACGACAACTCCGCGCCGGCCGCCAAGCGCGTGCACGCCAATGCCGTATGGTGGCCGGGACAGGCTTCGGATCACCGTGCGCGGTTTGACCTCATTGCCGCCGAGCTCGACGCTGCGCATCTGAGGTAACTCGGCTAGGCGTTGGGTAACCAGTTCCCAATGCCTGCCAGGCAGCAGGTCGCGTTTTCCGTAACGGTCGAAGAAATACATCTGCTCGGCAAGTCGCGCGACCGCGTCGCGGAAGGCGGGATCGACCTCCAGGTCACGTTCGGCCCGTTCGCGGTCTTTGTCGTTCATAAGACCGAGCACATATTCGCCGGCCCGCGCGATGCGATCGCTTTCACTGACCAAGGCGTGCACCTTCCCTTTTTCCTCACCAGTGCGGTGGCTTGGTTACCGGCACTTCATCTCCTGTCTGCTCCTCCAGCGCCAGGAAGCGATCCGTCAGCGCGTCCAGCTTGCGCTGCATGCGCTCGATCACTTTCCACTGCTCGGCGATCTGGCCGGACAGTTCCTCGATGATCTTCTCCTGCTCGGCGGCGCGTATTTCCAGCGTCGTCAGCCGGTCGGCGGGCGTGATCATGTGAATTCCCCAGTCTCACCGCGATGTCGTTCACCGCGATGTCTTGCGCCGTGATGCGAATTTCGGCGCCGTCATACTAGCGAATGTGAAGGCCCCGGCCACGTTGCAAATTGACAAGCGCACCGGGATTTGTCGAGAGTGAACCGGCTCCGCCAATTGGCACGGGCGGAGCGTCATGCTAGGCGTTTTGACCAAGCGATAAAAAAATAAGAGTGGGACAGGCTGCATGGCGCAAGCCGCAATCGAGTTGATCGGCATCAACAAGAGTTTTGGTGCGGTGCGCGCCAACCGGGACATCAACCTTGAGATCGGTCGCGGCACGATCCACGGCATTGTCGGCGAGAACGGAGCTGGCAAGTCGACGCTGATGTCGATCCTCTACGGCTTCTACCAGGCCGACAGCGGCGAGATCCGCGTTGGCGGCCAGTCGGCCTCGATCAAAACCCCCAATGACGCCATCGCGCTCGGCATCGGCATGGTGCATCAGCACTTCATGCTGGTCGACAATTTCACGGTGCTGGAGAACGTCATCCTCGGCGCCGAAAGCGATGCGCTCTTGAAGAAGAGCATCGCCAAGGCGCGCTCCGAACTGGAGCGGCTGGAGCGTGAATACGGGCTGGAAGTCGATCCCGATGCAATCATCGAGGAATTGCCGGTCGGCCTGCAGCAGCGGGTGGAGATCCTGAAGGCGCTCTATCGCGGCGCCGAGATCCTGATCCTCGACGAGCCGACGGGCGTGCTGACGCCGGCCGAGGCCGACCACCTGTTCCGCATCCTCGGGCAATTGAAAGACCAGGGCAAGACGGTGGTGCTGATCACCCACAAATTGCGCGAGATCATGGCCATCACCGACACCGTGTCGGTGATGCGCCAGGGCACGATGGTGGCGACGCGCGAAACCAGGAAGACGACTGTCGAGGAACTGGCCGAGCTGATGGTCGGGCGGCGCGTGCTCTTGCGGGTCGAGAAGGGCGAGGCCGAGGCCGGCGCCGTCAAGCTCGCTGTCAAGAACCTGACGGTGAAGGATACGCGCGGCGTAACCATGGTCGACGACATCTCCTTCGATATCAGGGCCGGCGAGATCGTCGGCATCGCCGGTGTCGCCGGCAACGGACAATCCGAACTGCTCGAGGCGATTTCCGGCATCAGGCGTGCGGTGTCCGGCTCGGTCATGCTCGACGGCAAGCCGATCGACCTGACCGGCGCCGCCGACCCGGGCGAACTGCGCGACCGCGGCCTGGCGCATGTGCCGGAGGACCGCCATCACGTCGGGCTGGTGCTGGCCTTCGAGGAGAACGAGAATTCGATCCTCGGCTATCACGATGATCCCCGTTATTTGAAGGGGCCGTTCCTCAACATCGATGCCATCCGCAACGATGCCAGGGACAAGATCGCCAAATACGATATCCGGCCGGCCGACTGCCGGCTGAAGACCGCCAATTTCTCCGGCGGCAACCAGCAGAAGATCGTGCTGGCGCGGGAGATGGAACAGGACCCTGGTGTTCTGATCGTTGGCCAGCCGACACGCGGCGTCGATGTCGGCGCCATCGAATTCATCCACAAGCGCCTGATCGCCATGCGCGACCAGGGCAAGGCGGTGCTGGTGGTGTCGGTCGAGCTGGACGAGATCCGTTCGCTGTCCGACCGTATCCTGGTGATGTTTGCGGGCCGCATCGTCGGCGAACGCGGCCCCGAAGCGACCGAGGGCGAGCTCGGCCTGCTGATGGCTGGCATCGAGCACCAGGAGGCAGCACTTTGAGCGCGCCCTACGCCAAACTGCCGGCCTGGGCCGACTATGGCCTGATCCCGCTGATCAATCTGTTCGTCGCCTTCGTCGTCGCCGGCTTCGTCGTGCTTCTGGTCGGCGAGAATCCGCTGCGCGCAGCCGTCATCCTGGTCGAGGGCGCCTTCGGCAAAGGCACAGGCATCGCCTTCACCCTCTTTTATGCGACCACCTTCATCTTCACCGGGCTTTCGGTGGCGGTGGCCGCGCATTGCGGCCTGTTCAACATCGGCACCGAAGGGCAGGCCTACATCGCCGGCCTCGGCATCGCCATCGTCTGCCTGAGCTTCGACAGCACACTGCCATGGTGGCTGACCTTCCCGCTGGCGATCATTGCTGCGGCGACGGTCGGCGCATTGTGGGCGCTCATCCCGGCCTATCTGCAGGCCAAGCGTGGCTCGCACATCGTCATCACCACCATCATGTTCAACTTCATCGCCGCCTCGATCATGGTTTACCTGCTGGTCGGCCCGTTGAAGCCAGCCGCCTCGCAAGCGCCGCAGACGCGTAACTTCCTCGCCGGCGCGGAATTGCCCAAGCTCAACTGGATCATCGAGCTGTTCGGCGCCAAGATCCGTTCGGCGCCGCTCAATGTCACCTTCCTGCTGGCGCTGGTCATGGCCTTCCTGGTCTGGCTGCTGATCTGGCGCACCAAGCTCGGCTATGAAATGCGCACCTACGGTCACAGCCCGAAAGCGGCACGCTATGCCGGCATCTCCGAAACCCGCATCATCATCACCGCCATGATGATCTCGGGCGGGCTGGCCGGCATGATGGCACTCAATCCGGTGATGGGCGATCAGCACAATGTCGCCATCGACTTCGTTTCCGGCGCCGGCTTCGTCGGCATCGCCGTGGCGCTGATGGGCCGCCTGCACCCTGTCGGCATCGTGCTGGCGGCGATCCTGTTCGGCATGCTCTACCAGGGCGGCGCCGAACTCGCCTTCGAGATGCCGGCGATCAGCCGCGACATGATCGTCATCATTCAAGGCCTGGTGATCCTGTTTGCCGGTGCCCTCGAGCACATGTTCCGGCCCTACATCCAGGCGCTGTTCGCCTCGTTCAGTCCGCGATCGGTGGGCATGGAAGCGGTCAAGGGGAAAGGTGCCTGAGATGGATGTGTTCAACGCGATCATCCAGACACTGGACTCCACCATCCGCCTTTCGGTGCCGCTGCTGCTTGCCTGCCTCGCCGGCCTCTATTCGGAACGCGCCGGCATCTTCGACATCGGTCTCGAAGGCAAGATGCTGGTCGGCGCCTTCGCCGGTGCGGCCGCCGCTTCCGTGTTCCATTCGGCCTTTCTCGGCCTCGGCATGGCGATCCTGATCTCGGTCGCCTTTGCCATGATCCACGGTTTTGCCTCGATCACCCATCGCGGCAACCAGATCGTCTCCGGCGTGGCGATCAATTTCATCGCCGCCGGCTCGACCATCATCCTCGGCCAGGCCTGGTTCCAGCAGGGCGGGCGCACGCCGGCGCTGCAACCGGGCGAGCGCTTCGAGGCCATCACCTTGCCGGGCGCCGAGGCCATCCGCGGCGTTCCGATCATCGGACCGATCTATGCCGAGCTCCTGTCGGGCCACTCGATCCTGGTCTATCTTGCCTTCCTGATGGTGCCGTTCACCTGGTGGGTGCTGTTTCGCACCCGTTTTGGCCTCAGGCTGCGCGCCGTAGGCGAGAACCCGGCCGCCGTCGATACTGCCGGCATATCGGTCGCCTGGCTGCGCTACAGGGCGCTGATCTGCACCGGCATCCTCACCGGCATTGCCGGCGCCTACCTGTCGATGGTGCAAAATGGCGGCTTCGTGAAGGACATGACCGCCGGCAAGGGCTATATCGCGCTGGCAGCCTTGATCTTTGCCAAGTGGAAGCCGGTCAACGCCATGTTCGCCTGCCTTCTGTTCGGCTTCCTGGACGCGGCGTCGATCCGCCTGCAGGGATCACCGCTGCCCATCATCGGCAAGGTGCCTGCGCAGTTCATGCAGGCGCTGCCCTACATCCTCACCGTCATCCTGCTCGCCGGCTTCATCGGCAAGGCAATCCCGCCACGCGCCGGCGGCGTACCTTATGTCAAGGAACGTTGAGCGGCAGGTCGGCTTTGCGCCGGGTTTTGAACACGATCATCGGAGAGAACACCTGAATGTCGCATGATCTGTTCGAGGCCGCCAAGGCCGCCATGGCCAAGGCCTACGCGCCCTATTCTAAGTTTCCGGTCGGCGCTGCCTTGCGCACCGAGGACGGGCGCGTCTTTACCGGCGCCAACATCGAAGTCGCCTCCTATCCGGAAGGCTGGTGCGCCGAGACCACGGCGCTCGGCCACTACATCATGGGCGGCGGCGGCAAGATCGTGGAAATCGCCGTCATCGCCGAACGCATGGCGAAATGCTCGCCTTGCGGCGGCTGCCGGCAGCGGCTGGCCGAATTCTGCCGGCCGGAAACAAAGCTCTATCTCTGCGACAATGCAGGTGTGGCCGAGACCGTGACCATGGGCGACATGCTGCCTTACGGTTTCCGCGGCGATATTTTGAAATGAACAACGGGCTCAAATGAACAGCTGGCAGCGATGACGGAAAAAACCCTGGATCATCTCGTCGAAAGGCTGGACGGCCTGGCGCCGGCCACGGCCCTGGTGCTCGGTTCGGGCCTCGGCGGTCTGGTCGACCAGATCGAGGACCCGATCCGCATCTCCTATGCCGACCTGCCCGGTTTTCCCAGAAGCGGTGTCACCGGGCACGCCGGCGAAGTGGTGGCAGGGCTGTTTGCCGGCGTGCCGGTGCTGATGCTGTCGGGCCGCGCCCATTACTACGAGCACGGCAACGCCGCGGCGATGCGGCCGGTGCTGGAAGTGCTTGCCGGCATCGGCATCACGAAACTGATCCTCACCAATGCCGCCGGCTCGGTCGATCCGGACATGCCGCCTGGCTCGGTAATGCTGATATCGGACCACATCAATTTCTCGGGCACCAATCCGCTGATCGGCGAACCAAGCGACCGGCGTTTCGTCGGCCTGACTGAAGCCTATGATGCCGGCATCCGCCAGGCCATCGAACGGGCGGCAAATGCGACCGGCACCACCCTGCACAAGGGCGTCTATATGTGGTTCTCCGGTCCATGCTTCGAAACGCCGGCCGAGATCCGCATGGCGCGCATCATGGGCGCCAATGCGGTCGGCATGTCGACCGTACCGGAGGTCATTCTCGCCCGCTTCCTAGGACTGCGCGTCGCCGCCTGTTCGGTCATCACCAATCTGGCCGCCGGCATGACCGGGGCCGAGCTTTCGCACCAGGAGACCAAGGACATGGCCCCGGTCGGTGGCGCGCGGCTGGCGACGATCCTGCAACGCGTGTTCCGCGACGGACTGCTGGAGATCTGATGCTTCCCCAGGAAATCATCCGCCGCAAGCGCGATGGCCTCAGGCTGTCGGAAGAGGAGATCGCCGGCTTCGTCGCGGGCGTGACGTCGGGCGCCGTCACCGATGGCCAGGCCGGCGCCTTCGCCATGGCGGTGTTCTTCAACGGCATGAACCGCGACGAGGCCGTGGCGCTCACGCTGGCGATGCGCGATTCCGGCGATGTGCTCGACTGGTCGGACCTGCCCGGCCCGGTCACCGACAAGCATTCGACCGGCGGCGTCGGCGACAATGTCTCGCTGATGCTGGCGCCGATCGTCGCCGCCTGCGGCGCCTATGTACCGATGATCTCGGGCCGCGGCCTTGGCCACACCGGCGGCACGCTGGACAAGATGGATGCCATTCCCGGCTACATCAGCCAGCCCGATGTAGCGCTGTTTCGCAAGGCGGTGCTCGAAACAGGCTGTGCCATCATCGGCCAGACCGCCGACCTCGCGCCCGCCGATCGACGGCTCTACGCGATCCGCGACGTCTCCGGCACGGTCGAATCGGTGCCGCTGATCACCGCTTCGATCCTGTCGAAGAAGCTGGCGGCCGGGCTGCAATCGCTGGTGCTCGACGTCAAGGTCGGCAACGGCGCCTTCATGGAAAAATCGCGCGACGCCACCGCACTCGCCAACAGCCTGGTTGAGATCGCCAACGGCGCCGGACTAAAGGCTTCGGCGTTGATCACCGGCATGAACGAGCCCTTGGCGTCGGCCGCCGGCAACGCCGTCGAGGTGCGCAACGCCGTTGATTTCCTCACCGGCCGGTATCGTGACCGTCGGCTCGAGGACGTGACGCTGGCGCTGGCCGCCGAAATGCTGCAGTCGGCCGGGCTGGTGTCGTCCAACCAGGATGGCATGCGGCGCGCCACCGAGACACTCGCCAGCGGCCGCGCCGCCGCCACCTTCGCACGCATGGTGGCCGCGCTTGGCGGCCCCGCCGATTTCATCGAGAAACCGGAAAAGTATCTGCCAGCGGCGGCGATCGAATTTGCCGTCAACGCGACCGCAAACGGCTTCGTCACCGGCATCGCCACCCGCGATATCGGGCTCGCCGTGGTCGGCCTGGGAGGTGGGCGCACGCGGCCGGACGACAAGATCGACCCCGCGGTCGGCATCACCAGGTTGTTGCCGGTCGGTGCGGAGGTTGGGATCGGCGAGCCGCTGGCGCTGATCCATGCCCGCTCATCGGCCGATGCCGAGGCCGCCGCGGCTACCGTGCTTTCGGCCTATACGGTCGGCGCCTCGAAGCCGCCCGCCGACAAGTCGGTCATCCGGCGGATTCTGCCGCGCGGCTGAAGCAATTCCAGGAAAAGTGGTGGACCGGTTTTCCCGGGAAAGCGCATAGCGCTTTCCCTTGGAAATTGCGGAAAACGAATAGCCTTACTGGACGAGCAGCAGCGTGCCGTTCTCGACCTGGTATTTGTCGAGCCGGTTGAGAAAGCTCATGCCGATCAGATTGGTGCGCAGCGCCCTGTCGTCGAGCACGATGGTCTGGACGTCATTGACCGTGATGTTGCCGATCTGCAGGCGGTCGATCATGGCCACGGCCGCCTTGATGGTGCCGTTGGCCGTGTTGACCTCGTGGCTGAAGTCCGAAGCATTCAGCGACAAGCCGATTCGGCGTGCCGTCGACATGTTGATGGCGACCAGCGTGGCGCCGGTGTCGATCATGCCGTCGACCTGGCGCCCGTTGAACTTGAAAGCCGATGAGAAATGTCCGCGCTCGTCTGCCGCGACGACCACCTTGCGGCCCATCGGCAGCGGTGCCGCGGGCTTGTTGGGCACCGATGCCAGATTGACGTCTGGTTGGGCTTCGACCGCTTGTTTGCCCGGCACCGCCGACCTCAGCAGGTTTTCGACGAGTTGCGGATTGGACTGGTACACAATCGGTATCGATGCCGATGAACCGGCGAAAACGGCGAGGATCAGAAGTTTGCGCAGCATGGATCGGCCTCGCCGCATGACCCCGGAAATCGGGATCGATTTCCGAAAGGCTCACGCGCAAATCAAAATGCTACAGCGTCCTTTGCGCGTCCGAAATGGACGCGCGGCGCCGTAGTGACAGCCGATCGTTAGACCCGGATGGTGTTTGCCGCTTTAACGCGCGCCAAAACCGCGCCTTTGCGTAAACGTTTGGTAAATCGCACCAGGTGACTTTGCCTGGTATTACTTGGTCCCGTACATGCGGTCGCCGGCGTCGCCGAGGCCGGGCATGATGTAGCCCTTCTCGTTGAGCTGGCGGTCGATCGAAGCGGTGAAGACGGGAACGTCCGGATGCGCCTTGAGAAAGCGTTCGATGCCTTCGGGCGCCGCCAGCAGGCAAAGGAAACGGATGTTGGTGGCGCCGCGCTCTTTCAGCTTGTCGATCGCCGCGATCGCCGAATTGGCGGTGGCCAGCATCGGATCGACGACGATCACCAGCCGGTCGGCGAGATCGCTCGGCGCCTTGAAGAAATATTCGACCGCTTCCAGCGTTTCGTGATCGCGGTAGAGACCGACATGGGCGACGCGGGCCGCCGGAACCAGGTCGAGCAGGCCTTCCAGCAAGCCGTTGCCGGCGCGCAGCACGGAGGCAAAGACCAGCTTCTTGCCCTCAAGCGTCGGCGCTTCCATGGTTTCCATCGGCGTCTCGATGGTCGTCGTCGTCAGTTCGAGGTTGCGGGTGACCTCGTATCCGAGCAGCAGCGAGATTTCGCGCAGCAGCCGGCGAAAGCCGGCCGTCGAGGTTTCCTTCTTGCGCATGATGGTCAGCTTGTGCTGGACAAGCGGGTGGTCGACGACGGTGACGCCCTGCATGGTGTTCTCCTGATGCCTGCGCCCGAAAATGCGCGCATGGCCCTTTCGGACGCGCCGCGCTTCAAGCTGCCTGAGCGAACCCTAGCGGCAATGCGCCGGTCAAGGAACCGCTTGGCCCGCACCGACCACAGCTTTGTCGGCGGAAATCAGCGTGCCGCGCTGTTCAACCGGGCAAGAAGCGCGGTCTTCGTCTTTCTATCGACGAAAGCGGCTTCGATGGCGGTGCGGGTGACGGCGGCCAGCGCCTTTTCGTTCATCGAGAAATGCTCGGCGGCAATGTCGTATTCCCGCTTCAGCGAGGTCCAGAAATAGGGCGGATCGTCGGAATTGAGCGTCACCTTGCAGCCGGCCGCCTGCAGGGCCGGAAATGGATGATCGGCGAAACTGTCGAACACCTTGAGCGCGATGTTGGAACCGGGGCAGCATTCCAGCACGACGCCCTCGTCGGCGATGCGCCGGACGAGGTCCGGGTTCTCGATGGCGCGCACGCCATGGCCGATGCGGGACGGACGGATATGATCGAGCGCCGCCTGGACGGTCTCCCAGCCCGTCAATTCGCCGGCGTGGATGGTGATGCCGAGCCCGGCCTCGCGGGCGATCTCGAAAGCCCTGACATAGTCCTCCATATCGCCGATGCGCTCATCGCCGGCGACACCGAAACCGGTGACCAGCGGATGCCCGCAGCGCGCCGCAAAGCGCGCCGCCTGCTCGATCGACTCGACGCCGACATGGCGCACGCCGGTGACGATCATGCGGCCCTCGATGCCGGTCTTGGCCTTGGCGCGGGCCATGCCTTCGCCGAGCGCATCGGTATAGGCCTTGGGCGACAGGCCGGCCTTTTTCGCGTGGTCCGGCGAGGTGAACACCTCGGAATAGATGGCGCCGTCGCGAGCGAGACTGGTCAGATAATGGTCGGCCAGCCGCGCATAGTCCTCCTCGGTCCGGAACAGATCGGCGGAAAAATCATAAGCCGCCAGGAAGGAGGTGAAGTCATGCCAGACGAAGGAACCGTTCTGGATATAGGGCGAGGTGTCCTTGCCGTATTTCTGCGCCTGGCGGATGACGAGTTCGGGCGCCGCTGCCCCTTCGATGTGGCAGTGCAGTTCCGCTTTCAAAGGCATTCAACCATCCCGTCGGTCCGTCCAGGTCTCGAAAACCCGCCACCTGGAAGCGCGGCTGAACACCGCGCCTTAAACAATAGCGCCCGCACCATCGATCGGCTATGGTCCCGCCGGTTTTATGACGGATCAAAAAAATGTCAGTTGAGAGAACCACGGCCGCGGGCGGCATGGAAACCTCCTATGGTTTCAAGCGTGTAGGGGCTGGCGACAAGCAGTCCCTGGTCAACGATGTTTTCCACAAGGTCGCCAACCGCTACGACCTGATGAACGATCTGATGTCGGCCGGCCTGCACCGGCTGTGGAAGGACGCCATGGTCACCTGGCTCAATCCTCCCAAAAGGATCGGCTGGCGCGTGCTGGACGTTGCCGGCGGCACCGGCGACATCGCCTTCCGCATCGTCGATGCCAGCCACGGCAATGCCCATGCCACCGTGCTCGACATCAATGGCTCGATGCTGGCTGTCGGCCGCGACCGGGCCGAAAAGAAGGGCCTGTCCGGCAACACCGATTTCGTCGAGGCCAATGCCGAGGAACTGCCCTTTGCCGATGCCACATTCGACGCTTACACCATCGCTTTCGGCATCCGCAACGTGCCGCGCATCGAGGTGGCCTTGGGCGAAGCGTTTCGCGTGCTGAAGCCCGGCGGGCGCTTCCTGTGCCTAGAGTTTTCCGAGGTCGAGATGCCGCTTCTCGACAAGGCCTACGAAGCCTGGTCGTTCAACGCCATTCCAAAGATCGGCAAGATGGTCACTGGCGACGGCGAACCCTATTCCTATCTGGTCGAATCGATCGCCAGGTTTCCCAATCAACAGAATTTCGCGACGATGATTTCCCGCGCCGGCTTCGACCGCGTTTCCTTCCGCAACTACTCCGGCGGTATTGCAGCACTTCATTCGGGCTGGAAGCTTTGAGGCCGGGCCGCATTTCTCACAACCGACGCGTGCTATGCCGGTTCAAAGAGCCGGCAGGATTGGCGCTGCCATGAGCAATGTCAGTGCAGGATTCCGGCTCGTAAGGGCCGGCTGGGTGCTGGTCCGCGAGGGTGTCGTCGCCGCTCTGCCGGGTGAGGAACTGTCCGGCCTGCCGAAGTTCGGATGGCGGATGGCGCGGCTGTTCACCCGCCGCCGCGCGCTGGCCTATGAGCGCAGCGACCGGCTGGCCAAGGCGGTCGTCCGGCTCGGTCCATCTTATGTAAAGCTCGGCCAGTTCCTGGCGACACGGCCCGACGTCGTCGGCAACGACATGGCGCTCGATCTCGCCACGTTGCAGGACAAGATGCACACCTTCCCCCGGGCCGAGGCCATCGCGGCGATCGAGGCTTCGCTCGGGCGCAAGATCGGCGATCTCTATACGCAATTCGGCGACCCGGTCGCCGCCGCCTCCATCGCCCAGGTCCATGCCGCCGACGCTGTCCATGACGGCATTGCCACCAAGGTGGCGGTCAAGGTGATCCGTCCCGGCGTGCGCCGCCGTTTCTTCCAGGATCTCGAAAGCTATTTCCTCGCCGCTCGCCTGCAGGAGAAATACATCCCCTCGTCCCGCCGGCTGCGGCCGGTCGAGGTCACCCAGACGCTGGCGCAGACCACCAAGATCGAGATGGATCTTCGCCTCGAGGCGGCGGCTCTCTCGGAGCTCGGCGAAAGCACCAGGGA
>NZ_RZQI01000321.1:0-6108 GCF_003998335.1 Mesorhizobium sp. M7A.F.Ca.CA.002.05.1.1
TTCCTGGACTCCGGCGCCATTGGCACGCCTACCAGCATCCACGCCGACTTTTTCGTCGCACCGCATTTCGGCGGCTTTCGCGAGGAGATGGCGCATGTGCTGTTGCTCGACATGGCGATCCACACATTCGACGCCGCCCGCTATATGGTCGCCGGCGAGCCGGCCGGCGTCTATTGCCAGGAATGGGAGCCGGCCAATTCCTGGTACCGGCAGGGATCGTCGGCCAGCGCCGTCTTCGATCTCGGCCGCGGCAAGGTCTTCACCTATGCCGGGAGCTGGTGCGCCGCCGGCTTCCGCACCAGTTGGGAAAGTACATGGCGCATCGTCGCCGAGCGCGGCAGCCTGCTCTGGGACGGCAATGACGAGCTGAGGGCAGAAGCAGTGATGCCGGGCCGCGACGGAATGTTCGACAAAACCCAGCCGATCGCGGTGCCGCCGCTCGATGCGTCCGATCGCGTCGGCGGCCATCTCGGCATTCTCCAGGATTTCGTGCACGCCATCCAGACCGGCACCGAGCCGGAAACGCGCGGCGCCGACAACATCAAGAGCCTGGCCATGGTTTTTGGCGCCATCGAAAGCGCCGAGACCGGCCGCCGCGTGACAATCGCAGAGGACGCACAATGACGCCGAACCCGCTTCTCGACATCCGGATCGGCACCATGGTGCGGGCCAATCTCGACGACCCGGCGGCTTACGTCAAACAGATCCTGCCGCTCGGCTTCGAGAGCATCCAACCCTTCTTCTGGCAGACGCTTGGCGGCAAGGACCTGGCGCTTCTCGCCGGCCAGATCCGCGAGGCGATCGGCGATGCCGACGTCACCGTGTCCTCGCTCGGCGTGTTCGGCAATCCGCTGGAAGACGGCGAGGTCGATCGCGGCGTGCTCAAGGCCTGGGAGACCGTGATCGACAACGCGCATCTGTTCGGCACCTCGATGGTCAGCGGCTTCACCGGCCGCCTGCGCGGCAAACCTCTGCCGGACAGCCTGCCGCGCTTCAAGAAGGTCTGGGGACCGCTGGCCAAACGCGCCGCCGACAAGGGCGTCCGCATCGCGTTCGAGAACTGCGCCATGGACGGCAACTGGGCCGCCGGCGACTGGAACATCGCCCACAATCCGGACGCCTGGGAGCTGATATTCAACGAAGTGCCCGATGACAATCTCGGGCTGGAATGGGAGCCCTGCCATCAACTCGTCTATCTGATCGACCCGATGCCGCAGATCCGCAAATGGGCGCCGCGCATCTTCCACGTCCACGGCAAGGACGCGACGGTGCGTTGGGACGTGATCCGCGAGCATGGCGTGTTCGGCCGACTGCCCTTCGTGCAGATGCGCACGCCGGGTTTTGGCGACAGCGACTGGACGCGGGTGATCAGCGAGTTGCGGCTGGCCGGCTACAAGGGCGCCATCGACATCGAGGGCTGGCACGACCCGGTCTATCGCGGCGATCTCGAGATCACCGGCCAGGTGCGGGCGCTGGAATATCTGAAGCAATGCAGAGGAGGGGCCACCTACCTGCCGAACCCGATGTGAGGATCGGCCGGCGGGAGGAGCCGGCCGGGATGTCTGCAACGCACATTGCCGAAGCGAATGTCGAACTCCTCGCTTGCGAGGACAAAAAGGGAGGATAAGTGCATGAGCATGACGATGAGAAGGACAGTTCTGCGCTCGACCGTCGTGGCCGCCGCCACGATGCTTGCCGCTGCGATCTCCACCTTGCCCGCGCGGGCGCTCGACGCCAAATGGTGCAAGGACGTCCACATCCGCTTCTTCGTCGGCGGCGCCGAGGGCGACGCTTTCGGCACCATCGTCTACAATGGCGCCAAGCAGGCAGAGGCCGATCTCGGGCCGAAGGTCGACTACATCTTCTCCCAGTGGGACATCGAAAAGATGGTGCAGCAACTGCGTGAGGCCGTCGCGGTCAAGCCCAACGGCATCGCCATGATGGGCCACCCGGGCGACGCGTCGATCATGCCGCTGGCCGAACAGGCGCACAAGGACGGCATCAAGATGATGTACCAGAACGTGCCGGTGCCGAAGGTGGTGGAAGCATTCGGCGGCGGCTATGTCGGCGCCCAGCAGGAGCAGCAGGGCCGCGCGCTCGGCGCCGAGGCGTTCAAGCTGGGCAAGCTGAAGGCCGGCGACAAGGCGATCATGATCGGTCCGTTCGAAAACGAAAGCCGCGGCGCGCGCGAGCGCGGCACGGTGGCGGCGCTCAAGGACGCTGGCGTCGAGGTCATCCAGTTGTCCTCTCCGCCGAGCGGCGAATGGGCGTCCGATCCCAATCTGGCCATTCCGGTGATTACCGCGGCGCTGCTCAACAATCCCGACGTCAAGGCGGTCGGCTATCCCGGCGGGCAGATGCTCGGCAATGTATCGACCTACATGCAGGCGGCCGGACGCAAGGCGGGCGAGATATTCAATTTCGGCTTCGACACCAGCCCGCAGATCGTCGAGGGCTTCAAGGGCGGCTGGGTGCAATTGACCGCCGACCAGCAGCCGTTCCTGCAGGGCTATCTGCCGATCCTCAGCCTCTGCCAGCAGGTTGTTCTGGGGCTGGCGCCGATGAATGTCGACACCGGCGCCGGTTTCGTCACGCCCGAAAATTACGAGATCGTCGCTGAGCTCGCCAAGCAGGCGCTGCGCTGACCTCCCAAGCCGCCGGCCGGGATCTCAGGCCCCGGCCGGCGGGACCGCTGGCGACGAAGCCGGCAACAGACAATCAAGCGAGGATCCGATGGCAGAACGCCTCATCGAACTGCGCGACATCAGCAAGTCCTATGGCCAGGTCTATGCGCTGGGCGGGGTCAATCTCAGCGTCGACCGCGGCGAGGTCGTCGGCCTGCTCGGCGACAATGGCGCCGGCAAGTCGACGCTGATCAAGATCCTCTCCGGCGTGGTCAAGCCGACCAGCGGCGAAATCCTCGTGCGCGGCAAGCCGGTGACCGGGTGGAGTGCGGCGCGTTCGCGCGAGGCCGGCATCGAGACGGTGTTCCAGGACCGGGCGCTGGCCGTGCAGCAGACCATCGTTCGCAACATCTTCATGGGCCGCGAACTGACCGGCTTCATGGGCTTTCTCAGGGTCAACAAGGAGATCGAGGAAGCGAGCCGGCTGATGCGCGAGATCGGCTTCACCTCGAAAGTGTTCACGCCGCAGTCGATCGTCGGCCAGCTTTCGGGCGGCGAACGCCAGGGCGTGGCGATCGCCCGCGCCATCTACAAGCAGGCCGAGCTGATCGTCCTCGACGAGCCGACGACGGCGCTGTCGCTGACCGAAACCGCCAAGGTGTTCCATTTCGTGCGCCAGGTGCGGGCGAGCGGCCGCTCGATCCTGTTCATCGGCCACAACATCCATCATGTCTTCGACATCGCCGATCGCTTCGTCGTGCTGGATCGCGGCAAGGTCGCACTGACGACCGACCGCAGCGAGGTCAAGTCGGCCGAAGATCTCATCAACTTCATGGAAGAGGTCGCGCATCCCGGCGGATTGGCCGGACTGCACGATGCCGGCGACGCGGAGCAGAGAGCACGATGAGCAAGACCATGGAGCCAGATCTGCACGAGCCGTCCGCCGGCATTGCCCGCCCCAGTGCCCAGAAAGAGTGGAAACACCCTTCCGATCACTGGATGCGCGGCTTCATCCTCGACAACCGTGCCGCGCTCGGCACGCTCGCCGTGTTCATCGTCATGATGACGGTGTTCATGATCGCCAACCCGACCGTCTTCACCACCTGGTATCTCTACCGCTCGGTGCTGACCACGCTCCCCGTTGCGCTGTTCGTGGTGGTGCCGCTGGTCTTCGTCGTCACCTGCGGTGAGATCGACCTGTCGTTTCCGGCGACGATGGGTTTTGCCTCATGGGTCTTCGCGCTGGTCGTGCAGGCCGGCTACAATCCGTTCCTCGGCATCGCCGCCGCACTCGTCACCGGCATGCTGCTCGGCTTCCTGGTCGGGTCGCTGGTGGTCTATGGCGGGCTGTCGTCGCTGATCGCGACGCTCGGCATGAATTTCCTGCTGCGAGGCCTGATCCAGATCATCAACGAAGGCAAGTCGATGGCGCTGACCAGCCTCAGCGACAGCTGGGCCTATACGATCTTCTCCAGCCAGCTCCTGGGCATTCCGGTGCAGATCTTCTGGGCCATCGGCTTCGTCGTGCTGTCGGCGATGCTCTACAACCGCCACCGCTTCGGCGCGCAGGTGAGGGTGGTCGGTGACAATCCCGACAGCGCCCAGCAGATGGGCATCGACGTCAAGCGCGTGCGGGTGAAAGTGTTTGTCTTCGTCGGCATCGGGGCCGCGATCGCCGGCACCTTCTCGGTGATGATCAACTTCACCTGGTGGCCGACCGCCGGTGATGGCTATCTGCTGCCGGTGCTGGCCTCGGTGTTCGTCGGCGGCACGCCGACCTGGGGCGGCATCGGCACCGTGGTCGGAGGCGCCATCGGCGCTGTCACCGTGTCCTTCATCCAGACCGGCGTCGTGGCGGCAGGATTGAGCGGCTTCTACGTGCAGTTCTTCAACGGCCTAATCATCATCCTGTCGCTGCTCGGTCATAAGTGGAACCAGGCGCGGTATCGGTGAGGGTTTCGTTGGAGGATCGCATGCCTTGACGATTGGCGCCGGCGCTCATCGTTTTCGTCATCCACGGGCGAAGCAAGGAGCGTAGCGACGCAGCGCAGACCCGAGGATCCATGCCGCAACTTCAACGCGTCACTACGGTGCAGAATTCTGCTCCGCTGCACTCCACGGCCAAGGTCACGGCATGGATCCTCGGGTCTCCGCGACGTCGCTTCGCTCCTGCTCCGCCCGTGGATGACGAAGGTGGGAGCTGTCCGCGGGAAAACGCCATCTTCACACCGCCGCGACAAACCCGTCCAGAACGCGTTTCTGGCCGGCCTTGTCGAAGTCGATGGTCAATTTGTTGCCTTCGATGGCCGAGATGTTGCCGTTGCCGAATTTCTGGTGGAAGACGCGGTCGCCGACGTTGAAGGGCGATGGCTTGTCGGCGACGGATTTGGCGACCAGTTCGCCATCGATGGTGCGGCCCTTGACCGAGGTGCGGCCGGCGCCGTAGCCGCTGTCCGTCTCGCCATAGCCGATGCGCTCGACCTGGTGGCCGGAGCGCGAGCCCCAGTTGCGGTCGGTCGCCTCGGTGCGGTTGGCCTGCGCGCGCTGCCAGCCCGGCGTTGCATAGGTGTTGGAGAAGGCGCCGGATTTTTCGGTATCGGCGCCGACATTGTCGAAGCGCGAGGCGCCATAGGGGTTTTGCCGTCCCGCGCCCTGGCCGCCGCGACCGGAGGCAAAAGAACCGCCGCCATAGGAATTGCCGTAGCCGCCATAGGAGTTACCGCTTTCGGCGACTTCGACATGGGCTTCCGGCAGTTCGTCGAGGAAGCGTGACGGGATGGTCGACTGCCACAGGCCGTGGATGCGGCGGTTGGAGACGAACCAAAGATGCAGGTTCTTCTTGGCACGAGTCAGGCCGACATAGGCAAGGCGGCGCTCTTCCTCCAGCCCGGAGCGGCCGCCTTCATCCAGCGCACGCTGGTGCGGGAACAGGCCTTCCTCCCAGCCGGGCAGGAAGACGGTCTCGAATTCGAGGCCCTTGGCCGAATGCAGCGTCATGATCGAGACGGCGTCGAGCCCGGCATTCTGCTCGGCGTCCATGACGAGTGCGACATGCTCAAGGAAGGAGCGCAGCGATTCGTACTCCTCCATCGAACGGATCAGCTCTTTCAAATTCTCCAGCCGGCCGGGGGCTTCGACCGAGCGGTCGTTTTTCCACATGTCGGTGTAGCCGCTCTCTTCCAAGATGGTCTCGGCGAGCTCGGTGTGCGGCGTGGTTTCCAGCGCCTTTTGCCAGCGCTCGAAATTGGCCGACACCTCGCGCAAGGCAGCGCGCGGCTTCGGCTTCAACTCGTCGCTTTCGGCCAGCTTGGCGGCGGCCTCCAGCATCGGGATGCGCAGCGCACGCGCGGTGTCGTGGATCTGGCGGATGGTGGCTTCGCCAAGGCCGCGCTTCGGCACATTGACGATGCGCTCGAAGGCGAGGTCGTCGGCGCCTTGGGCGACGACACGGAAGAAGGCCAGCGCATCGCGGATTTCCATGCGC
>NZ_RZQI01000322.1:0-6101 GCF_003998335.1 Mesorhizobium sp. M7A.F.Ca.CA.002.05.1.1
ACGTCGCTCTCGGCCAGGCATGGCTCGACCGGGACGACCGCGCCCGGGTGCTGGAGCGGCTGGCCGGTTTCGACTTCGTACGCGGCCTGCGTCACAGGCCGAAATCCAATCCCAAGCCCGGCTCAGCCGCTCCAGGCAGCATGGTCGACCCGCATTGGGTCGAAGGTTTCGCCATGCTGTCCAGCTATGGTTTGCGGTTCGATCTGCAGACACCATGGTGGCATCTGCACGAGGCGTGCACGCTCGCCGACCGCTTCCCGCAGACGCAGATCATCCTGCTGCATTCAGGGCTGCCGGCCGATCGCAGTGCCGAGGGGATTGCCGGCTGGAAGGCGGCAATGATCGAATTCGCCAAGCGGCCCAACGTGGCAGTGAAGATCTCCGGCATCGGCCTGCCTGGCCAGCCTTGGACGGTCGCCAACAACCGCGACATCGTGAGGTCGATCATCGAGATTTACGGCGTCGAGCGCTGCCTGTTCGGGAGCAATTTCCCGGTCGACAGTGTGTGCGGCACGCTCGATAAGATCTTTGGTGGCTACAAGGAGATCACGGCGGATCTCGGACCTGAAGCGCAAAAGCGCCTGTTCCACGACAATGCGGTCCAATTCTATGACATCCGGTAAGCCGCGCCTTGCCTATATCGGCGTCGGCCTGATGGGCGGACCCATGGCCGCGCGCCTTGCAGGGCTTGGCTACAAGCTACGAGTCTTCGACGCCGATGCCGGCCGGCAAGCTGCGGCTATGGCTTCGGGTGCAGTTGGCGCTGCGTCGCCAAAAGACTGTGTCGAGGACGCGGATCTCGTGCTCCTCAACCTGCCGTCGCAGGCGGCAGTCGAAACCGTGGTGTTTGGCCAAGCGGGCCTGTCGGATGCTCTGCTGTCACCGCAGATCGTGGTGGATTTCTCAACCGTGTCGCCGGATTTCTGCCGGTCCATCGGTTGGCGCGTCCAAGCGGCCACGGGATGCGAATGGATCGACGCTCCGGTTTCGGGTGGTCCCTCGGCGGCAGGCGAAGGCAATCTGACGATCATGGCCGGCGGCTCGGATTGGGCGATCGCACGCATCCGTTCCTTAATCCAGGACGTCGGCCGGCAGTTCACCCATGTCGGACAGACAGGCATGGGTTCGGTTGCCAAGATGATCGCGCAGCTCGTGGTCGGCACGAATTATGCTGTTCTGGCCGAAGCCGTGCGCCTCGCTGAAGCGGCAGGAATGGATGCTGCGCTGCTGCCCGAATGCGTGAAATACGGCCATGCCGACGGCGTTCTGATGCAACAGCTCTATCCACGTATCGCCGCACATGATTTCGCGCCGCGGGCCTATGCGCGTCAGCTGCTGAAAGACCTCGACATGGTGCAGGAGCTCGCCCGTAGTTCGGGCACGGCAACCCCAATGTCCGGCCAAGCCGCCCAGCTCTTTCGTCTGCTTATCACCGCCGGCCACGGCGACATCGACGGCACCGGCATCTATCGCCTCTACGAAGGCGCGCCGTCACATCTTACAGCGATCGGGGAGAGCGCGCGTGCCCAGTAATTCTTACGGATTCGTCGGTCTCGGTGCAATGGGCATGCCCATGGTCAGCAAGGCTCTAGCAGCCCAGCTCGACGTCCACATCTTCGATACCAACGCTGCGGCCGTCGACGTGCTTGTCGCGCAGGGAGCAAAGCGGCAAGACAGCGCCGCCGCGGTCGCCAATGCGGTCGAGACGGTCTTCGTCAGCCTGCCAAACGCGCCGATCGTCGAGGCCGTCGCGCTGGGCGAGGCAGGCCTTATCCATGGCAAACGCATCAAGCACTATATCGACCTCTCGACCACCGGCCCGACAATGGCGCGCAAGGTCGGCGATGCGATGGCGGGGCGCGGCGTATCGGTGCTGGATGCGCCTGTCAGCGGAGGACCGATAGGCGTCCGCAACGAGACGCTGGCGGTCATGGCTTCGGGGTCGGAGCACACCTTGGAACGGGCACGGCCTTTCCTGGCGACATTTGCCAAGACCTTTGTTCATCTCGGCCCCGAAGTGGGCAAGGCACAGATCCTCAAGCTCGCCAATAATCTTCTCACCGCAACCAACATGGTGATCGTCGGCGAGGCGCTGGCGTTCGCCGAAAAGGGCGGCATCGAGCCCGAGGATCTGTTCCGGATCATCAATGCCGGCTCCGGCCGGTCCTGGGTGTCGGAGATCGCCTATCCAAAGCATGTGGTGACACGCCGCTACGACCAGAATTTTCGCACCGAGCTGATGCACAAGGACGTGACGCTCTGCATGCAGGAAGCGGAGCGCATGGGCGTGCCGATGTGGCTCGGCGCCAACGTTCGCCAGTTCTGGCAGTTCGCCATGACGCAAGGCATGGCCGATGCCGATTGCTCGCGCATCGCGGCCCTCATCGAGGGTTGGGCGGGCGTGGAAATCGAAGACGCGGCCGAGGCTGCCGAATGAATGAACATGGGGAGGACTACGCCGTGATGCTGAAGGACAAGACCGCCATCATTACAGGCGCGGCGTCGCCGCGCGGCATTGGCAAGGCCACGGCCCGGCGGTTTGCCGCGCAGGGATGCCGTGTGGCAATCTTCGACCTCGACGAAGAAGCCGCCATGAATGCAGCGCGCGACATCGGCCCCGAACACATCGGCGTCGTCTGCGACGTCCGGGATCCAGCTTTTTGCCGCAAGGCGGTTGGTGACGTCATGGCCCGCTTCGGACATGTCGACATCCTGATCAACAATGCCGGCATCAGCCAACCCGACCGGCTGATGGATATCACCCAGGAGAATTTCGATCTGGTCATCGATTCCAGCCTGCGGGGCAGCCTGAACATGGCCCAGGCTAGCGTGCCTTCGATGATCGACCGACGGACCGGCGCGATCGTTTCGATCGGCTCGATCGCGGCCCAGATCGGCGGTGGCATTTTCGGCGGGCCGCATTATTCCGCAGCCAAGGGCGGCATCCACAGCCTCACCAAATCGATGGCGCGCGAACTGGCGCAGCACAATATCCGCGTCAACGCGATTGCCCCAGGCACGATCGACACGGACATCTTTGGCGACAAGCTGACCGAAGACAAGCGGCGCGACATCGTCGTGAACATCCCGCTTGGCCGGCTCGGAACGGCTGACGATATCGCAAAAGCTTGCCTGTTTCTGGTCTCAGACCTGTCCGACTACGTGACGGGGCTCATTCTCGACGTCAACGGCGGCCGATTCATGCACTGAAAAGACAGTCCGCACGGCCCTGCGGATCGATGCGACGACGAAACATTGGAGGCGACGCATGCTCAGGATCAATTCCGGACAAGACGAGGCTCCGCTTGCGCATGGGGCGGCGCTTCCACCATTTCGTCGTGAATTTCCAGCGCCTTCTTCAGCGATCGAAAGCGTGCATCGTCCCGCCTGTTCGATATGGGACACCCCCCGCGAGTTCCAGCCAGATGCCTTGTTGAAGTCAGGGATCAAGGATGAAGCGGTTGCCTCCTACCTGTCAGACACCCGCCCGCTCTATGACGCCGCCAAGCGTTGCGTTAGCCAGCTTTCGGGAATCCTGCTTCTGCTCCAGACCGACAGCCTCGACCGCAACCGCAACGATCTCTTGCTGGCGTCGGTGACAAGGCAGTTGCGCGAGGCAACCGACCGGCTGGGTGCGGTGAAGGCGCCGCCGACAGCGGCCCGCCACCAAGCCGCGCTAGCCGATCTGCTTGTGCTTCTCGGCCGGATACTCTCGCGGCTTGATCGTCTTGCCGATCTCATTGATCCGGCAAGTCCCGATCTCGATGCCGTCGTTGACGCGCTTTTTTTCGCGCAGCGGTCGCTGCGGATGGTTTCGGAACCTTCCGCCGGACTGACGCCCGTGGATTTCAGGGCGGCCTGCTGCAACTGCCGACCCGCGAAAAATTAACCGGCTGGATCAAGGGAGGAAACCGGTGTCACTCTATTCGATCTACGTCCTCGAGTACGGCTACGTGCCCGAATACCACAAGAGCGGCGTCATCTACGGCGCCCACAATGAAGGCTATGTCAAGCTGCCCTACTGCTACGCCGTCATCAAGGGAGACGGTTGGGCCGCGATGGTCGACGTCGGTTACAACGACCGCGACTATGGGAACTATCTTGGCATGCTGTTCAATGTCCAGAACTGGCGCGGACCGCGCGAGGTTCTTGCCGAAATCGGATTGACGCCGGAAGACATCAACGCGGTCTTTATCACGCACGCGCATTTCGATCATTTCGGCAATGTTGATGCATTTCCCAATGCCACCTTCTACGTCCAGAAGAAGGAGCTGCAGGAATGGATCTGGGCGATGTCGCTGCCGGACCGCATGCGCTGGATCCTGTCCGGCATCGATACGGCGGATATCCTGCGTGGTGTGCAGCTGGCGCGCGACAAACGCCTGATCGCGGTCGATGGTGCCATGGAAAACGTCTTCCCCGGCATCGATCTTCACGTCGCCTATGACAGCCATACCTTCGCATGCATGTGGGTGACGGTGCGCAATGATGGCAAGACGGATTCCCAGGACACCTGGGTGCTTGCCGGTGATCTTGTTTACCAGTTCGAGAACCTGAACGGCGCCTCCGAACAGCTCAAGATCGACGACATGTATCTCCCGGTCGGCCTGGCCACCGGCAGCCAGATCAATCTGATCATGGCCACCGAAGCCATGATGAAACAGGTCGGCCATGAGTCTCGACGGGTCATACCCGTTCACGAGTCGCGGCTCGAACAGACATTCCCGTCCCGGCTCTCCAGCCAGAAGCTGCGGATCAGCGAAATCTGTCTGGCCAGCGGAGCAAGATCCGCACTGCTTTAACGGACAAGTTCGATGCCGCGAATCCGCAGAAGGACAAGACACGTGGAAAAGCTTTCAGACAAGCCGAAGCCGGTCACGGCCTTAGGAGAAGGTGCATCCGGACCGAGCAGTTGGTTTGCCTCAGCTGGCGGGCCGACCGCGGGTATCGCGGCGGCAACGCTGGTCCTGTTCGTCTTCGGCGGCCTGATCGCCCCGCAAAGTCTTGGCACCGGCGCGATGAGCGGAATGCTGCCCTTTGCCGCCATCCTGGCCCTCATCAGCCTGGGCCAAACGATGGTCATCCAGCAGGGCGGCATCGATCTGTCCGTGCCGGGGATGGTTTCGCTCAGCGCTGTCATCGTCTGCTACTTCGCGGAGAGCCAACCCGATGCCGAGGGCAGTGTTGCCCTGGCCCTCTTCTACGCTTTCGCCGCTGCGGCGGTAGCGGGGCTGATCAGCGGCCTGCTCGTCAGCAAGGTTCGTGTTGCGCCCATCGTTGCCACGATCGGCATGAACGCGCTGCTCTACGGCCTGAACGTCAAGATTTCAGGCGGCACACCGGTGTCTGTGCCCGGGTCGATAGCAGCGTTCGCCAACGGTAAGATCTTTGGCATCACGCAGCTCGCCTATTTGGCAGTAGCGATGGCTATCGTCGTCATTTTCGTCGTCAAGGCGACGACCTTCGGGCGCAATTTCGAGGCTGTCGGCGCAAACATCAGGGCCGCACGCGCGGCAGGTATCGTCGCTGACCGCTACCAGATCGCCGCGTATGTGGGTGCGAGCCTGTTTTATGCGGCAGGCGGCATTCTGCTCGGCGGCCTTATGCAGCTGCCAAGTCCGCAGCAGGGCGACAACTACCTGATGCCGTCGATCGCCGCGACGGTTCTGGGTGGAACCTCGCTGTTTGGCGGCAAGGGCAATTTGGCGGCAACCGTGATCGCCGCCCTCTTTCTCACACAGCTGCAACAATTGGTGCTGACGACGGGCGCCAGCATCGGCGTTCAATACCTTTTCCAAGGTGCCGCGATCCTGGTTGGGGTCGGCATCTATGGTCTGAATTTTCGCAATCTCAGGCGGGCAATCAGCTTGAGGAACAGGTCGACCGCATGATGTCGGCGGCCAAGGGAATAAACAGTTTCAACGCTGTCCATCACGGGCAGGTTGGAGAACAGCAACCAAACTTCGTTGGGAGGAAATGATGAAGTCTTATCTTGGATTAAACGCGATATCGGGCGCCGCGCTCGCCCTGTCGGCCTTTGCAACTGTCTCACCGCTGTCGATCACACAAGCCGGCGCCGCGGATTGGTGCAAGGGCATCGC
>NZ_RZQI01000323.1:0-6099 GCF_003998335.1 Mesorhizobium sp. M7A.F.Ca.CA.002.05.1.1
GGTCGTTGATGCTGCGCAGTGGCTGAAAGGCAAGGGAACCGTCCGCTCCTAGCGCGTGGTGTTCTCCACCCATGGCAAGTGTTGCAGCACGGGCCGAATTGCCTTTGTCGAAGACATAAACCTGGGCGCCGGCGTAGCGCCTGAACTGCAGAGCAATCAGAGCAAGCAGAACCGACTTGCCGGCGCCGGTCGGACCAACAACCAGCATGTGGCCGACATCTTCGACGTGGGTGGAAAGCCGAAACGGTGTCGACCCACTGGTCTCGGCAACGAAAAGCGGTGGCGCTTCGGTTTGGGTGACTTTCGCGAGATGCTCGTTTGTCGCAGGACCGGCCCAAACCGACGACAGCGGCATGAGATGGGCAAGATTCAATGTATGAACGAGCGGTTGGCGAACGTTAGCGTAGACATGGCCAGGCAATGAGCCGAGCCAAGCCTCGACCGCATTGACGCCTTCTCGGATCGTGGTGAAGCCGAGCCCATTGATGATGCGCTCGACCGCGCGAAGCTTCTCTGCAGCGGCTTGGCGATCCTCGCCCCACACCGTCACGGTGGTGGTGAGATAGCCGAAACTCACATGATCACCGCCCAATGCCTGAAGGGCTTCGTCGGCATCGAGCGCCTTGTTGTCGGCATCGCTATCGACAAGCGGGACCGGCTCGTTGGTAATGACCTCGCGTAGGATTGCCACGATCGACTTGCGCTTGGCAAACCACTGCCGGCGCAATCGCGTCAGCGTCTTCGTGGCTTCCGTTTTCTCGAGCGGAATGAAGCGCGTCATCCAGCGATAGGCGAAATCCTGATGATTGAGGGTATCGAGGATTCCGGGCCGGGTGAGGTTCGGAAAGCCGAGGATGGTCAGTGTGCGAAGATGCTGCTCACCAAGCATCGGCTCCAGGCCACCGGTAAGCGGCGCATCGACCAGGATTGCATCCAGATATATCGGCGTTTCCGGGGCCATGATAGGATGGCGACGAGGCGAAATCGTGCCGTGGAGGTAGGTCAACGTCTGAGCATCATCGAGGACGCGTACTTCGGACATGAAACCCGAGAAGAGATCGAGCACGCGGTTGGTCTCGTCACGGAACCTCGCCAGATCCTGGCGCCAGTCTCTTTCTCCTCGGGAATAATGAGAGTCGACGAGCGTGCTTTCTGCGCGCGCCTGGGCGTCCGGCGGTGGCATAAACACCAAGGTCAGATGATAGCGGCTCTCGTAGTGCGCTACCTTCCCCTCGAAAGCAGCGCGGCGTTCTTCGTCGACCAGCCACGACGCGGCGTCAGGAAAATGCGAGTTCGGATAGCCCAGCGCTTCTGTGCGCTCGGCCTCAAAGAACAATGCCCAGCCAGAGCCAAGGCGTCTGAGAGCATTGTTCGCCCGGGCGCAAATGCCGACGAGTTCAGCCTCCGTCGCACTTTCGAGATCCGGGCCGCGGAACCGCAACGTCCGCTGAAAGCTGCCGTCCTTGTTGAGCACGATGCCGGACGCAACCAAGGCAGCCCAGGGTAGATGGTCGGCAAGCCGGTCGGCTTTGCTTCGATATTCCGAAAGGTTCAGCATGCAAGCCACCCCTTCAGACGTAGGTGGCGCACAAGCACGCTGGCGAAGTCCGGATCGCGTCTTGCGGCAAACACCGCTAACGAGTGGCCTGCGATCCAAAGCACCAGACCAGCAATCCATTGCTGCAAGCCGAAGCCAATGGCCGCGGCCACTGTACCGTTGAGGATCGCCACCGCGCGCGGAGCCCCGCCGAGCAGGATCGGCTCGGTCAGCGCCCGGTGGACCGGTACTGCGAAGCCCTCGATATGCTGCTCCCCGGCGGCCATCAGACGAGCGCCCCACCACCGAAGGAGAAGAAGGAGAGGAAGAAGCTCGATGCCGCGAAGGCGATCGACAGACCGAAGACGATCTGAATCAGGCGCCGAAAACCACCGGCGGTGTCGCCGAAGGCAAGCGTCAGGCCGGTGGTGATAATGATGATGACCGCAACGATCTTGGCGACCGGTCCCTGGACGGACTCCAGGATCTGCTGCAGCGGCTGCTCCCACGGCATGCCTGAGCCGGCGGCATAAACCGGGGCCGTGATAAGAAACGCGAGCGCTGTGGACGAAAGAAAGCGAAGCTTCTTGCGCATGAGGAAGGCCTTTCAAAGCTGCTGGAGTTGCGAAAGCGTGAGCGGGGCAACGGCGTAATCGCCGCTGCCGTCGAGACCGGTGACCTCGGCGATTGCGTCGATGTGGCGCGACGAGCCGCGTCCCGCTATGAAGACGATCAGATCTATCGCCTCAGCGATGAGCCGGCGGGGAACGGTGACCACGGCTTCCTGGGCGAGTTGCTCAATGCGATAGAGAGCCGAGCGCGCGGAATTGGCGTGTACGGTAGCGATGCCGCCTGGGTGCCCGGTGTTCCATGCCTTCAGCATGTCGAGCGCTTCCGCGCCCCTCACCTCGCCCACGATGATGCGGTCCGGCCTGAGCCTCAGCGTCGAGCGCACGAGATCGGCAAGGGTGACCGAGCCCCGCCTTGTTCTCAGGGCAACGCAGTCCCTGGCCGCGCACTGCAGTTCGCGTGTGTCCTCGATCAGGATCACCCGATCGTCGCATTCGGCGACTTCAGCCAGCAGAGCGTTGGCGAGTGTTGTCTTCCCCGAGGAAGTGCCGCCGGCGATCAGCATGTTGCGCCGCTCGCGGACGGCCTTTTTCAGCGCATCGGCCTGCAGCGGCAGCATGATGCGTTCGGCAACATAGTCGGCCAGGGTGTAGACTTTCGCGGCGGGCTTGCGGATGGCAAAACATGGCGCCAACACCACAGGTGGCAGCAGGCCTTCGAAGCGTTCGCCAGACGGCAATTCGGCACTGACGATCGGGTTGTCGGCGTGCGCCTCGGCGCGCACGTGCGAAGCAACCAGGCGGATGATACGTTCTGCCTCGGACGGGTGCATGTGAACGTCGGTATCGACCCGACCTTCGCCTAACCGGTCGAGTCGCAGCGCGCCGTCGGGATTGACCATCACCTCGATGACGGACGGATCGGCCAGGGCTTCGGTGATTGCCGGACCCATGGCGGTGCGCAGCATGACACGCCGCCGGTGGTCGGCCTCGGGATGAGAGCTCATCCTTCCCCTCCCCCACCATTGTCTTTGCTAAGCGACTTTTTGCCGGAAGCGATCTGGCGGCCGACCTTCTCAACGAATTTCTCGAAACGCTCTTGGGCAATAGCCTGCGTTGATCGATCCGGGACCGGCGTGTGGGCGTGAAGGGTGATCGAAAAGCGGATGAAGAGCGCCAGGCTCTCCAGGATCACCTCGGAATCGCGCCTGACGTGGGCAAGATCGCGGGAGAGCCGGTCAAGCCTTACGCCGTAGCGCCGATCGAACTCGCTCTCGCCACGCCGCTCGATGAACGCCTCGATCGCCTTCGCCACGATCGCTGATTTGGTCGTTGACGGATCGCGACTGAGGTTGTCCAGTTTCTCGCTGAGCTCCGGCTCAAGCAGAAACTGATGGCGAATGCGGTGCGGCTTCATGCGGCTCGTTCCGACGGCCCGGCGTTGCGCCGGCGACGGGAGAAGCATCGGCCAGACGCTCAAAATTGCTTATGGCCGTTATCTACGCTGAGGTGCGCTCTGCAACTCAGCGGACTTCAGAAGCCGGGAATGACATCGTCGCCCCTGCCCTCGTTGATACCGTAGGCGCGGGCCGCAGTGGAAATCCGATCCATGACACGCTTGTCCGCGAGCGCTTCGCTGTCATCGTCTGCGGGCTTGTACAGATCGGCCTGATCGGGCTCTTGAGAGACAACAACGTCTTCTTCGGGCAGGCTTGGATGGCGTTGCTGCTGAACGCCTCCCTCGTCTTCAACTGGCGCGTCGGCGCTTTCCTCGTCCGCAGCAAGTCGGCTATCGACGCTGCACACTTGTCCAGTCCAGCCGTCCGGGCGTGATGCAGGGCAGTCCGCATAGGGTCCGTCGTGCAGCACCGGCGCAGGCAGCACCCGATCTGTGAAATTCTGATCCTGATAATAGCGCAGCTTCTTGGCGCGGATCGGCGGCAACCCAGAAACCAGGACCAATTCGTCTGACGGCGGCAATTGCATCACCTCGCCTGGCGTCAGGAGCGGGCGCGCGGTTTCCTGGCGGCTCACCATGACATGTGAAAGCCAGGGCGCAAGCCGATGGCCCGCATAGTTGCGCATCGACCTAAGTTCGGTTGCGGTGCCGAGGGCATCCGAGATGCGCTTGGCCGTGCGTTCGTCATTGGAGGAAAAGGCAATTCGCACGTGGCAATTGTCGAGAATAGCATTGTTCTCGCCATAGGCCTTTGAAACCTGGTTCAAAGATTGTGCGATCAGATAGGAGCGAATGCCATAACCTGCCATGAAGGCGAGCGCCGTTTCGAAGAAGTCGAGGCGACCGAGCGCCGGAAACTCGTCCAGCATCATGAGCAGCTGATGCTTACGGCTCTTCTTCGGGTCCCCCTCCAGACGCTCCGTCAACCGCCTGCCGATCTGGTTCAAGATCAGTCGCACCAAAGGCTTGGTGCGCGAGATATCCGAAGGCGGCACGACCAGATAGAGCGACAGCGGTCGCTCTCCATCCACTAGGTCAGCGATGCGCCAGTCGCAGGACGAAGTGGCCGCCGCGACCGTTGGATCACGATAAAGCCCGAGAAAGGACATGGCGGTCGAGAGGACGCCTGAGCGCTCGTTTTCCGACTTGTTCAGGAGTTCGCGGGCCGCCGAGGCCACTACGGGATGGACCTGAGGGTTATGCCCCGTCCCGAGATGGTTTGTCGTCATCATCCGCCGTAGCGTTGCGGCAAACGAGCGTTGCGGGTCCGACAGGAAGGTGGCGACGCGGGCAAGCGTCTTGTCCTCTTCAGCGTAGAGCACGTGCAAAATGGCGCCAACTAGAAGTGAATGGCTGGTCTTCTCCCAGTGGTTCCGTCGCTCCAGCGCGCCCTCGGGATCGACGAGGATGTCGGCGATGTTTTGAACGTCCCGGATCTCATCTGGGCCTTTGCGCACCTCCAGCAGCGGGTTGTAGCGTGCCGATCTCGGGTCGGTCGGATTGAACAGAAGGCAGTACGAGAATTTCGACCGCCAGCCGGAGGTCAACTGCCAATTTTCGCCTTTTATATCATGAATGATGGCAGACCCGGTCCAGGAAAGTAGCGTTGGAACAACCAGCCCCACGCCCTTGCCCGAACGCGTCGGCGCAAATGCCATGACGTGCTCCGGGCCGTCATGGCGCAGATAGCGATCGTTCAGCCTACCGAGGAAAACGCCCGCCGGCCGTAACAACCCTGCCGTCTCGACCTCATGAGTCGTGGCCCACCGTGAAGACCCATAGGTCGTAACCGACCCGCGCTGTCGCGCGCGCAAAAGCGAGCCTGCGATTGCGGCGGCACAGCCCAGGAATCCGCTGGCGCCTGCAAGCGTACCGGCTTTGTCGAAGACCTCCGGCGCATAAGCATCGAAGTGGAACCACCATTCAAACAGCTTCCACGGCTTGTAGATTGGCCAGCCGGCGAAGAGAAACCATGGTGCGCCGAGAGGCGTCTGGTAGGTCAGCATTTGAGCGCACCATTGGGTTGCCGTCCATACGCCGATAATGACAATTGCGCACACAACGGCGATCTGCCCGATCAGTAGCTTCGTAGGTGTCATCGGCTTGACCCGCTGAACAACGCGACCTAGCATCGCGCGGCGCAGCCGGGACAGGAATGTTCCTCACATACGATTTGGGAGCAATGAACGACTTCCTACGTATGCAGGTCGGTCAGCACGCGTGTTGCGCCTTCACGCGACACCATCCTCTCCATTCACCCTGAGGCCCGGCGCCGACGACAGTTGCGTGATCGCTCCTCCGCAAAGTTATCTTCTGCGTTCAGGGAGCCAGGGGCGCCTGGGCTGGCTGATGAACACCGTCCGCTCGCGCATGTGGGGTCGAATTGATTTGTGCCCAAGTGGAGGCAGGCTCATTTAACAGTTGCCGCAGTTCCCCTGGCTCGAACGCCATCATCGGTGGGGAAGCGGGTTCATCCTCCAACAGCTGCCGCAGTTCCCCTGGCTCGAACGCCATCATTGGTGGGGAGGCAGGCT
>NZ_RZQI01000324.1:0-6080 GCF_003998335.1 Mesorhizobium sp. M7A.F.Ca.CA.002.05.1.1
ACCTTCAGCTTGCGTTCGATGGCGAAGTCGATCGCCTGGTGATAGCAGACCTCGAAATGCAGGAAAGGATGGTCCTCGATGCAGCCCCAGTTGCGGCCATAGAGTGCGTCCGAACCGATGAAATTGATGGCGCCGGCGATATAGCGGCCATTGCGCCTGGCCATCACCAGCAGGATGTCGTCGGCCATGCGTTCGCCGATCAGCGAGAAGAATTGACGGTTGAGATAGGGCCGGCCCCATTTGCGGCTGCCGGTGTCCATGTAGAAGGCGAAGAAATCGTCCCAGGCCTTCTCCGTGAGGTCCTTGCCGGTCAGCCGATCGATCGAAATGCCTGGGGCAAGCGCTTCACGCCTTTCCTTCTTCATCGCCTTTCGCTTGCGCGAGGCAAGGGTGGCGAGGAAGTCGTCATAGGTCGAAAAACCTTCGTTGAAGAAATGGAATTGCTGGTCGGTGCGGTGCAGGAAGCCTGCCGCTTCCAGCACTTCCACATCGCTCTCTTGCGCGAAGGTGACATGCGCGGAAGAGACGCCGAGTTTTTGCGTCACCGCCTTCAGGCCCGCCGCGAGACCGGCCTTCACTTTGGCGCTGTCCTCGCCTTTGCTGACCAGCAGGCGAGGGCCGGTGACCGGGGAGAACGGCACGGCACTTTGCAGTTTGGGATAGTAACGGCCGCCGGCGCGCTCGAAGGCATCCGACCAGCCATGATCGAACACATATTCGCCCTGGCTGTGCGATTTGAGATAACAGGGCACCGCGCCCAGCAATCTGCCTTGCCCGTCCTCCAGCCTGAGGTGATGGCCCTGCCAGCCGGTGCGCCGCACGGCGCATCCAGAATCTTCGAGTGCGCTTAGAAAAGCGAAGGAAACCAAAGGATTGTAACTGGTTTCTGAATCTCCGCGCGCGGTTCCGGCAAAGCCGTTCCATTCATCACAGGTGAAGGCGCCAATGCCGGCGGCGACGCGGATCGAATAGTCAGCATTGGCCGTTTGTCCGTCACCCTCGTCGCCCTGATCCATGAGGCTTATTTAAGCTCCGTCCGGCCTGGTACAAGTCACGTTTCAGACACTCAGGCGACTTTGACCAGATCGGGCTCGAACCCCTCGAACGTCATCTGGTCGGCATATCTGAAGGTCAGGTCGACCGCCGGCTGGTCGTGCACCGTCCAGGTGATAACAGGCATTTTCAGCCTTTCGCGCACGAAGCTGACGAATGGGTTCGGCAGGTCGCCGGCCGCGTAGGAGGTGAAGGCGATGTCGTGCGCCAGCATGGCGAAATGCGCCTCGATCAGCCCGACGTCCTTGCCGTAGGCGGTGAGACCCCCGGGGATACCCGGCGCGTCTTTCGGAAAATCGCGGACCAGCCAGTGGTCGAACGACATGATCGCCGCCTTGCCCTTGTAGCGCTTGAGCATCTTGCCGACGCTTGCCACCAGGCCTTCGTCATAGCCGGGCGTGCCTTTCAACTCGACCACCAATGGCACGCGGCCGTCGACCAGGTGGAGCATTTCCTGCAGCGTCGGCACATGGTCCGCCGTGCCACCGACCCTGAGCGCCGCGAGTTCTGCTGCGGTGCGCTGCCAGACGAAACCATCCTGGCCGGTCAGGCGCTTGAGATCTCCGTCATGGATGATGACAGGAACGCGGTCGGACGACAGGTGGACGTCGCATTCGATGGCATAGCCGCGTTCGGCGGCCGCAGCGAAGGCTGACAGCGTGTTTTCCCAGCGCGTCTTGTTCATGTCGTGGAAGCCGCGATGGGCGACGGGCCGGGCGGTCAGCCAGGATAGGTCGGTCATATCTGTCCCCTGGCTCATTCGATTTCGAAGACGGCTTCGATTTCCACTGCGGCATTAAGCGGCAGGCAGGCGGTGCCGACGGCGGAGCGCGCATGCTTGCCACGCTCGCCAAGGGCCGCCACCAGGAAATCGGAGGCGCCGTTGGCAACCAGATGCTGCTCGGCGAACTCAGGTGTCGAGGCGACGAAAACGGTGATCTTCACCAGACGGCTAATCTTCTCGAGGTCGCCGAGTGCTGCCTTGGCCTGCGCCAGAATGTTGATCGCGCAGTATTTTGCCGCATCCTTGCCACCTGCGGTATCGAGATCGCGACCTAACAGCCCGCTCGCCTGCAGCTTGCCGTCCTTGAGCGGCAATTGTCCGGCGGTGAACAGCAGATTGCCGGTCCGGCAATAGGGCACGTAGTTGGCGGCGGGCGCGGCGGCGACGGGAAGCGTCACACCCAGATCGCTTAGCCGCTTTTCGATTGTTTCACTCATGGTATTTCCCTATTGCTTGGTGACGCCGCGCCGGCCGGGCCGAAATTGCTATTTTTGCCTCGCTTCCGCCACGACTTTTTTTAAGCTGGACCATCTTTCCCTGCGGCCTGCCATCAGTCGCGACGATCGGAGTACCTCATGCGCGCAACGCGCCTCGCATTCCATGCCGTCCTGTTGTCGGGGGTCTTCTCGATAGGCCCTGCCTTCGCAGCGCCGGCGTTGCAAGCCCACCGCGCCGTCTACGATCTTACCTTGAAAAAAGCGTCCGATCAGTCCGGCATCACAGGCATATCCGGCCGCATGGTCTATGAGTTCAATGGCTCGGCCTGCGAAGGCTATACGGTGAAATTCCGCTTCGTCACCCAGATCGTCACCGCCGACAACACCAGGCTGACCGACCAGCAGACGACCACTTTCGAGGACGCCGAAGGCAAGACATTTTCGTTCGTGACAAAATCCTTCGTCGACCAGAATCTCGACAAGGAGGTCAAGGGCATCGCCACCAAAGAGACCAAGGGCCTGAAGGTCGACATCGACAAGCCTGAAAAGAACAGCGTCGAGCTGGCGACAACCCAATTCCCGACCCAGCATCTGGTCGAGCTGATCGGCAAGGCCGAAAAGGGCGAGAATTTTTACGAAACCAACCTGTTCGACGGTTCCGAAGACGCCAACAAGGTGATGACCACCACCGTCGTGGTCGGCAAGAAAACCGATGCCGACAAGGCCGACCCGGAAGCTTCGGCACTGGCAAAGCTCGCTACCGACAAATACTGGCCGGTCGACATCGCCTATTTCGACGACACCAACAAGACGGGCGAAGAGGTGCCGGAATACCGTATCAGCTTCAAGCTGCATGAGAACGGCATCACCCGCGATCTCGTCATGGACTATGGCGACTTCTCGATGACCGGCAAGCTGGTCAACCTGTCGCTGTTCGACCAGACGAAACCCTGTCCCGCCAAATAGTGCCGGTCTAGGCAGTTGATTTACCACGACACGGCGTGGTCGTAACGATCGACTTGAACGTGCCGCAATCGTCTCTCAACCTCTCCCCGGCGTCCAGGCGCGAGGGGGATCAGCTTGAGCAGGATCGATACATTCGTGGCGCCGCGGCCCAACCCGGCACTGATCAGGGCCATGACATCCGTCAACCGGATCGTCATGCTCCGCGGCATTCCCGGATTTCGGGATATCTTGCCGTTCAATCGCCTGGCCGGTCTGCGCGGCGTCTCAAATGTCCGCCATATCGACTTTCCCCACGCCGACCTTGAGCGGCTGAAGGCCAGTTGCGGGGCAGGGAAGGCGACCTTCATCACGCCCAATCATCCCGAGTTCTTCACCGACTGGATGATCGATAAGGAAATCGTGTCGCAGGTCAGCCCGCTCACGGCCTCATGGGCAACCAATGGTGTCGTCAACGGCCTTGGCCGGCTGATGCAGAAGTTCTGGCTGGCCAACAACCTCATCGCTCAGATTCCCGGCAATAGCGGGGCAGCCAAGGAACACTCCATCGCCTGGGCCTTGAAAGGCCATGGCGTGCTGCTGCATCCCGAAGGCGGCGTCGGCTGGCATGCCAATGTCGTTGCGCCTTTGCTGCCGGGTGCCATCGAGATGGGGCTGGAGGCCCTCAAGCGCGGCCGGGCCACGGATTCCGATTTCAAGGTCTGGATCGCGCCAGTCGTGTGGAAGCTCGCCTTCACCGGGAATGTCGAAGCGGCGCTGGCGAAGGAATGCGCTTATGTCGAGAAAAGCCTGAAAATAGAACGCCTTGCGACCGACACGCTGCCGCAGCGCATCCACCATGTCTATTCGGCGCTGCTGGCCCGCGATGAAGCAGCATCGGGCATGCCATCCGACGAAGGCGCAACCTATGCCGAGCGCCAGCAGGCGTTGGTTGCTGAACTCGGCCGCCGACTCGGCGAAAGCATCTCATTCGACGCTGCCATAACCGACACCGCAGAGCTTCTGCGGCGTGCGCGTCGCTGGCAACGCGAAAACACCGACGATACGGAACGGCAAAGCCAGGTCCGCGCGCTCGCCGATAGGGTTCAGAGGCTGCAGCGCATCGGACCCTGGGCCTGCGCCAATCCGCGCATCACCCAAGAGCAGATCGCCGAACATCTGAAGCGGATCCGCAACGACTATTGTCGAGGCGGGCTGCGCGACACGATAAACCGGTTCATTCCGCAGCCGGCCGGGCCGCGTTGCGCCCACATCCGGGTGCCGGAGGCACTGGGCTTGCATGAGCATGCGGGCTCGATCGACGATGCGGTTGCCGAACTGCACCGTCGCATGCAGGATACGGTCACCAACATTGTGGCCGAGCTTGCGGCCAATGGCGGCTTCATTTTCTATCCGAATCCATTCTATCGTCCCTGACATCCTGACGGGCCACGTGGCCCGCTGTGGTGGAGGATGGAAGGCAAACAGCAAGCTTCATGGCGGTCTATGTCGACGCAGCGATCTGGAACTGGGCCGGCCATCGCTGGTGCCATCTGTTGGCCGACGACACCGACGAGTTGCATCGCTTTGCCGCCCGGCTCGGCGTCAAGCGCTCATCCTACCAGGGGCCGCCCAAGACATCGGCGCCGCATTATGACATAACCGGCTTCGAGCGCGACCGTGCGGTGCGGCTCGGCGCCATCGAATGCAGCCGCGAGGAGATCGTCGCGGTCTTCCGGCGAGTGCGAGTGCCGAACGGGAAGATAAAGCGCTGACGGCAGGGCGCGGATCGTCGCACGCCGCATCACAGATCCCGCGGCGCTTGCGTTTATCGCGCATCCCCTCTATATGCGCGCTCATTCCACACACGGACTTTGGTGTCTGCCCGGGAGAAATCCGGCTGAAACCTCCGGTGGCGTTCGAGGACAAAGTCCAAAAATGCCTGTGTCCGTGGAGGCTAACCGGAAAGGAACTTTGAATGGCACTGCCTGATTTCAGCATGCGCCAGCTTTTGGAAGCTGGCATTCACTTCGGCCACCAGACCCACCGCTGGAACCCGAAGATGGCACCCTACATCTATGGCGCCCGCAACAACATCCACATCATCGACCTGTCGCAGACGGTGCCTTTGCTGCATCAGGCGCTTAAGCAGGTTTCCGACACCGTCGCCAAGGGTGGCCGCGTGCTGTTCGTCGGCACCAAGCGCCAGGCGTCCGAGATCGTCGCCGATGCTGCACAGCGTTCGGCTCAGTATTATGTCAACTCGCGTTGGCTCGGCGGCATGCTGACCAACTGGAAGACGATCTCGAATTCGATCCAGCGCCTGCGCAAGCTCGACGAGATGCTGGCCGGCGAGGCGCAAGGGTTGACCAAGAAGGAACGCCTGAACCTCGACCGCGAGCGCGAGAAGCTCGACAAGGCGCTGGGCGGCATCAAGGACATGGGCTCGACGCCCGACCTGATGTTCGTCATCGACACCAACAAGGAAGCGATCGCCATCCTCGAGGCCAAGCGCCTCGGCATCCCGGTCGTCGCCATCATCGATTCGAACTGCGATCCGGACAAGATCGACTTCCCGATCCCCGGCAATGACGACGCGGCCCGCGCCATCCAGCTCTATTGCGATCTGATCGCCAAGGCTGCGATCGACGGCATCGCCCGCCAGCAGGGCGCGCTCGGCGTCGACATCGGCGCTTCGGTCGAAGCTCCGGTCGAACCCGCGCTCGACCCGGCTCCGGCCCCGGCGTCGGAAGCTCCCGAAGCTTGATAATCGAAGGCCGGTTGCGGCCTTCATCTTTCTCATATTCTGGCACGCTAAACAGACGCACCATCGAATACCGATGGTGCGTCGGTGCATTTAAAAC
>NZ_RZQI01000325.1:0-6071 GCF_003998335.1 Mesorhizobium sp. M7A.F.Ca.CA.002.05.1.1
CCGTCGACTGGATGCGCCAGGCGCTCGGCCTGCCGGAAGGTTTCTCGGGCGTAGTCCAGGATTCAGCCTCGTCGGCGACACTGGCCGCAGTGCTGACCATGCGCGAACGGGCGCTCGATTGGCAAGGCAACAAACAAGGCCTGGCAGGGCAGGCGCGGCTGCGCATCTACTCCTCCGACCAGGTGCATACTTCGATTGACCGGGCGATCTGGGTGTCCGGCATAGGCGAGGACAATCTCGTGCGCATTCCCGTCGCCGGCCGCTTTCGCGCCATGGATACGGCGGCACTCGAGGCGGCAATCATCGCCGACAGGGAAGCCGGCATGCTGCCGGCCGGCATCATCGCTTGCGTCGGCGGCACCAGCACCGGCGGCGCCGACGATATTGCAGCGGTTGTCGAGGTCGCACGGCGGCATGGGCTTTATCTTCACGTCGACGCCGCATGGGCGGGATCGGCGATGATCTGTCCGGAATATCGGCATTTCTGGACAGGCGTCGAAGGCGCCGATTCAATCGTTTTCAATCCGCACAAATGGCTGGGCGCCCAGTTCGACTGCTCTATCCAGTTCCTGCGCGATCCCGAAAGCCATGTGAGGACGCTGGCCGTCAAGCCGGATTATCTGAAGACACACGGCCACGACGGCATCATCAACTATTCCGAATGGTCGGTGCCGCTCGGCAGGCGATTTCGCGCGCTGAAATTGTGGTTCCTGCTGCGCGCCCATGGCCTGGAAAATCTGCGCACGATGATCCGCAATCATGTCGGGTGGAGCGAAGCGCTGGCGGCGCGGCTGGCAAGGGAGTTGGATTTCGAGATCGTCAGCGAACCGATGCTGTCGTTGTTCTCGTTCCGACACAAGATCGCAACCGACGCGGACGAGCACAATCTGCGCCTGGTCAATGCGATCAACGACGATGGCCGCATCTACCTGACGCAGACGAAGGTCGATGGCAGGATCGCAATCCGGTTCCAGGTCGGACAGTTCGAGGCGACCGCCGCCGATGTTGATACGGCCTTCACCGTCATCACGGAAATCGCGCGCGCAATGGATTGATCGGGCACAATCTGGTTTGCGTTCGTATTCACCTTGGCAATCACATGCATTTCATTAGCCGGCTTATGCCTTTTCATCGGTTTCGTTTTCGACTATAGACAAGAAAAACGAAAACGGGAGGTTGCCTATGTATCTGTCGCCGCGCCATGCCGAGATTATCCAGATGGCCAAGGATCATGGCCGCGTGCTGGTCGATGATCTGGCCACCCACTTCAATGTGACGCCGCAGACCATACGCAAGGACCTCAACGATTTGTGCGACCAGCGGCTGCTCTCGCGCATCCATGGCGGCGCGTTGTATCCCTCCGGCATCGAGAACATGGAATATGAGGCGAGACGCAAGATCGCCGCCGACGAGAAGGAGGCGATCGGCCGTGCGGCCGCCAGGCTGATCCCCGACAATGCCTCGCTGTTCATCAACATCGGCACCACGACCGAGTCGGTCAGCAAGGCGTTGCTCGATCACAACGGGCTCATGGTCATCACCAATAACATCAATGTTGCCAATAGGATGCGGATATATCCCTCGATCGAGGTGGTGATCGCCGGCGGGGTTGTGCGCGGTTCCGATGGCGGTGTGGTCGGCGAAGCGGCGGTCGACTTCATCAGGCAGTTCAAGGTCGACTATGCGGTGATCGGTGCATCCGCCATCGACCATGACGGCGCCTTGCTCGATTTCGATTTTCGCGAGGTCAAGGTGGCGCAGGCGATCATCGCCAATGCAAGGCATGTCATCCTGGTTTCCGACCAGACCAAATTCGAGCGAACCGCACCGGTGCGCATCGGCCATCTGTCGCAGGTCAACACCTTCATCACCGATCGTTGCGACATCCCGTCAGTGCGCAAGATCTGCCAGGAGGCCGAGGTTCAGTTGATCGAGACGTCGCTCGCCTAGGCGGTTTCTGCCCGATATCACGCGCTCGTGATATTTCGTTTGACATTCGTTATCATTTCGAAATAATTCCGACACGGTTTCGTAAAAGCCCAAAAATGGTGCAATGCGAAATCGTTGGAGGAATTGTGGACGCATCTCCGATCCGTGACATTTTCGTCATAGGTGGCGGCATCAATGGCTGCGGCATTGCCCGTGATGCCGTCGGTCGTGGCTTTTCCGTGTTTCTCGCCGAGATGAACGACCTAGCCAGCGGAACCTCCTCGGGTTCGACCAAATTGATCCATGGCGGCCTGCGCTACCTCGAATTCTACGAATTCCGCCTGGTGCGAGAGGCGCTGATGGAGCGCGAGGTTTTGTGGAAGAACGCGCCGCACATCATCTGGCCGATGCGGTTCGTGCTGCCCTATGCCAAAGGCCTGCGTCCGGCCTGGCTGATCAGGCTCGGTCTCTTCCTCTACGATCACATTGGCGGGCGCAAATTGCTGCCCGCGACCCGGACGCTGGACATGGCCAGGGATCCGGCCGGCAAGCCTTTGAAGCCGCTGTTCAAGAAGGCCTTCGAATATTCGGATGGCTGGGTCAATGATGCGCGACTGGTGGCGCTGAACGCGCGTGATGCCGCCGACCGCGGCGCCACGGTCCGCACCCGCACGAAAGTGACCGGCGCGCGCCGCGAAAACGGCCTGTGGGCAATCCAGATCGAGGACCTGCAGACCGGCGAGACCGAGGAGATCAAGGCGCGACTGCTGGTCAATGCCGCCGGCCCCTGGGTCGATCATGTGCTGTCCGGCGTCGTCGGGCTCAACGATGTGCACAATGTCCGCCTCGTGCAGGGCAGCCACATTGTCATCGCCAGGAAGTTCGACGATCCACGCGCCTATTTCTTCCAGAACAAGGATGGCCGCATCATCTTCGCCATTCCCTATGAGGAAGAGTTCACACTGATCGGCACCACCGACCAGGATTATCCCGGCGATCCGCATGACGTGAAGATCAGCGACACCGAGATCGATTACCTCTGCGCCGCGGCAAGCGAATATTTCGCCCAACCCGTCAAGCGCTCGGACATCGTCTGGACCTATTCGGCCGTCCGTCCGCTCTATGATGACGGAGCCTCCAAGGCGCAGGAAGCGACGCGGGACTATGTGCTCAAGGCCGATGGCGGCGACGGCGCCGCCCCAATTGTCAATGCTTTTGGCGGCAAGATCACCACCTATCGCCGGCTGTCGGAATCGATGCTGGAAAAGATCGAGAGTTTTCTCGGCAAACGCGGCAAGCCGTGGACGGCAAACGCGCCGCTGCCGGGCGGCGATTTCCCGGCCACCGGTTTCGATGCCGAAGTGGCGAAATTGAAAACCGCTTATCCATTCCTCGACGCGCGCCTGGCTCGCCGGTTGACCCGGCTCTATGGAACCCGCGCGAGGATGCTGCTGGGGCTGGCCAAATCGAACGTCGATCTCGGCCGCAACTTCGGCGCCGATCTCTACGAGGCCGAGGTGCGCTATCTCGTTCAAAACGAATGGGCCGTCACATCAGAAGATGTATTGTGGCGCCGGACCAAGCGCGGTCTGCATCTCAGCCGCGAGCAGGTGGCGGCGCTCGATGAGTTCATGCGCGGCATAAGCCGGCGCCATGTCGCGGCTGCCGAATGAAGAGGGGTTTGAGCTGATGCGGAAGGCCTGGGAGGAGGCGTCATGCTGGAACTGAGAAACGTCACCAAGGCGGTCGGCGCGGTCGAGCATATAAGCGACGTGTCGCTGACGCTCCAGCACGGCTCGCTCAACGTCCTGCTCGGACCTACGCTTTCCGGCAAGACAAGCCTGATGCGGCTGATGGCCGGCCTGGACGTGCCGACCTCCGGTTCGATCTGGTTCGACGGCCAGAATGTCACCGGTGTGCCGGTGCAGAAGCGCAAGATCGCCATGGTCTACCAACAGTTCATCAACTATCCGGCGATGACCGTTTATGAGAACATTGCTTCGCCGCTGCGGGTGGCCGGCATCGAGCAGGCCAGGATCGACAGCCAGGTGCGTGAAGCCGCGGCTCTTCTCAAGCTGACGCCCTATCTCGACCGCACGCCGCTCAGCCTGTCCGGTGGCCAGCAGCAGCGCACCGCGCTGGCGCGCGCCATCGTCAAGAACGCAAGCCTGGTCCTGCTCGACGAACCGCTCGCCAATCTCGACTACAAATTGCGCGAGGAACTGCGCGCCGAATTGCCCAGGATATTCGCCGCCGCCGGCACCATCTTCGTCTACGCCACGACCGAGCCGCACGAGGCGCTGCTGCTCGGCGGCAACACGGCGACGCTTTCGCAAGGCAAGATCACCCAGTTCGGACCGACCATCGAGGTGTTCCGCAAGCCGGTAGATCTGGTGACAGCCAGGACATTTTCCGATCCACCGCTCAATACTATAGTGCTTGCCAAGAAGGGCCGGGATTTCCTGCTCGAGGGCGGCGTGAACCTGCCGGTGCCGGCCGAGCTCTCCGGCATTGCCGATGCCATGTACACGATCGGTTTTCAGCCGCACCACCTGTCGCTCGAGCGGCCCAATGCGGCGGCCGTACCGGTGCGCGCCAAGGTGACGATCACCGAGATCACCGGATCGGAGAGCTTCATCCATCTCGATTTCGCCGATGCGCGCTGGGTCATGCTGACCCATGGTATCAGGCATTTCGAGCCGGACGAGGTGGTCGAGGTGTTCATCGATCCGCGCCACATCATGGTTTTCGACGAGCACGGCAGCGCCGTGACTGCGCCGAAGCTGGCGGCTTGAGGGCAAGAGATGGCACGCATCGACGTCAACCATGTCAGGCATTCCTACCTGCCGAACCCGCAGAAGGATGCCGATTTCGCGCTGCGGGAAGTGCATCATGTCTTCGAGGACGGCGGCGCCTATGCGCTGCTCGGGCCCTCCGGTTGCGGCAAGACCACGCTGCTCAACATCATTTCGGGATTGTTGCACCCCTCGCACGGCCAGTTGCTGTTCAACGGCAAGGACGTGACCAATTTGTCGACGCAGGAGCGCAACATCGCGCAGGTGTTCCAGTTCCCGGTCATTTACGACACCATGACCGTCTACGACAATCTGGCCTTCCCGCTGCGCAACCGCGGTGTGCCGGAAGCCGATGTCGACCGCAAGGTTCGCGAGACGCTGGAGATGATCGATCTGGCGTCGTGGGCGAAGAAGAAGGCGAGGGGCCTGACCGCCGACCAGAAGCAGAAGATCTCGCTCGGCCGCGGGCTGGTGCGCTCCGACGTCAACGCCATCCTGTTCGACGAGCCGCTGACCGTCATCGATCCGCACATGAAGTGGGTGCTGCGCTCGCAGCTGAAGCAGTTGCACCGCCGCTTTGGCTACACCATGGTCTATGTGACCCACGACCAGACCGAGGCGCTGACCTTCGCCGAGCAGGTCGTGGTCATGTATGATGGCGGCATCGTGCAGATCGGCACACCGGCCGAATTGTTCGAACGCCCGCGCCATACCTTCGTCGGTTATTTCATAGGCTCGCCAGGCATGAACGTCATGCCGGTGGCGATCGACGGCAAGACGGCGACGCTCGGCTCGCAGCGCATCGAACTGCCGGGCGCACCCAAGGCAGCCAGCGGCGCCGTCGAGCTCGGCATCCGTCCCGAATATGTCCGGCTCGGCCGCGAAGGCATGACCGTGCAGGTCAGCAAGGTCGAGGATCTCGGTCGCCACAAGGTGGTGCGCGCCAAGCTCGAAGGCCGCGATATCTCTGCCGTGATCGGTGAGGACGAGACCCTGCCTGCCGATCCGAAGGTGCGGTTCGACCCGGCCGGCATCAACATCTATGCCGATTCCTGGCGTGTCGAGATGGAGGCCTAGATGGAGAAGACCTGGAACAACAAGGCCTGGTTCATGGTGCTGCCGGTCCTCCTGCTGGTGGCGTTCTCGGCGGTGATCCCGCTGATGACGGTGGTCAACTATTCGGTGCAGGACACGTTCGGAAACAACGTCTTCTTCTGGAACGGCTCGGACTGGTACACCGAAATCCTGGAGTCGGAACGCTTCTGGCTGTCGATGGTCCGCAACCTGATCTTTTCCGCAACCATCCTCGCCATCGAGATCCCGCTCGGCATCTTCATCGCTCTCAAC
>NZ_RZQI01000326.1:0-6063 GCF_003998335.1 Mesorhizobium sp. M7A.F.Ca.CA.002.05.1.1
GGATTGCGCCTTCGCATCGAATCCGATCCGGCCGTGCGTTATGCGCTGGCTGTTGAGGATGGCGAACAGCCCGCCGGTTCTGGCGCCTGCCTTGGCCACGTCCCCCTGACTGAGGTGATCGATCGCTTCGCGGCGGCGGCGAAATCGTAGCGACACTCTGTTTTCAACCAGGATGTGCCTTTGTGAGAGGCGCTGATCTGCCGGAGTGCGGTCGCCACCGCACTCCGGCATTGTTAAAGGGGACCGCCATTTTTCTCAACGCTACCGCTTGGGCCGCCTGTCGTTCTCATTTCACCAGAGTGATCATCCGATCGGCGTACATTGTGCGATTTCCAAGCGCCGCCGCGCAGTCCGACTTGACGGACGAGTTTCCGGTCATCTGAATCGTATTGCCGACAAGCCTGAGACAGTCGCCCTGGGCGCTCATATCAGAGTTGCCGGCGTAGGAAATGGGCGCGTCCGGCGCGTAAATGAAACCGCTGAGCACGGAATTTGCGCCGCCATTCAATGTCAGAGCAGACGTGTTGCCGTGATCCTGGAAAATGGTGATGCCAGCATAAGGGCCGCTGGTGGGCGGGGAAAGGTTCACCTTCTCATTGGCATTTATGTAGATCTCAGCGCTTTCCATGAGGAATATGGTCACGCCCTGGCCAGCCAGGCTGCCGTTCCCCCCTGGCTTTATGGTGGTGCCGCGCATGATGTAGACGCCCGGATCAAGCGTGATGTCCCCCGACAATGTCTTGTCGCAATAAGTGCCGGGCGACAGCGTGTAGGTTTTGCCGTTCGGGACAGGCAAACACAATGTGTAAGGGGGAGGAACGACGTCGGCCAATGGATCAAAGGACGCGTACCTATGTTCGTGCGGCGTTCCGCAGGCGAGACTGGCGCTGGGTGGCAACAGCCCGCTGGTGCCGCCGACGGTTGAGACACAGCCGGCTGAAACCAGCGCGGAGCCACCCCTGTTGACGGAATCGGACGCGTCCGAGTTCGCCGCGATCACGCAATTGTCCATCGAGACGTTGGTCGAGCCCTGGAGGTTCACGGCGGCGGACGCATGCGGATCGAGCGCCAGCACGCAGGCCTGTGCGCCAGGTTTTACCTTGACCGAGGCCGAGCGGGAGGCCTGCCAGGGGGCCGAGGCGCTGATGAAGCTTGGGCGGCTTATGCTGGACGACAGCGAGATAAAGTAGGCGCTTGGGCTGCCGCTTGCCGTTGCCGCGAAAGCGGAGACGCTGCCCAAATATTCCTGCTGGTCGGCCACGCTCATATTGGCGGCGAAGAATTGCAGCCCAAGCTCCTGGACATCGCCGGCCGCCATATCGGGAGAGAACTTCGTGCCGATGGCGAGCCCCGCCGCGTCCAGCGAGTTCTGCAGTTGCGAGGCGTCATGGCTCGTGCCGATCAGATCAACGGCGCCGGCCAAACCAATCATTATCGGCAGCATCGCGACGGCGGTCGTCATGGCAAAGTTGCCGTGCTCCGAAGACCAGAAGCCTCTCAATGCGAACATAGTTCCTCGCCGAACCTCGTAAAGCTCAGGTGATACGCCAGAGATCCCTACGAGTAATTTAAGTAAATGCTAAAATGCGTAAATGCTAAAATGCAGAACAATGATTGGCTAAAACGAAAGACTGCCGAGGCACGCCATATGAGAGGCCATACGGAGAGTTGAACACTACGAGGAGTTGCGCCCCAGGCAATTGACGCGGCGACAATCGCCGCCAACTCTGCTATCATGCCTCTCGATCTTGAAGTGGCAGCTCTGGCGGCCATCCAGGCGGTGACCGCCCCGACACACGGGAGGAAGGTTATTGCCGGCTTTCATGTTATGGCGGACGCACGTGGAATGCATGTGCAGCCAACGGTGCGCCGCATCACCACGTCGGACCTTTGGGATGCGCTGCGCCTCGGCTTCGAGGATTTCTGGGCAAAACCATCGCACTACGTGTTCCTGTGCCTGATCTATCCCATCGTCGGCCTGATCCTGACGCAGTGGACGTCCGGCGCCAATGCCATCCAGCTCATCTATCCCCTGATGTCGGGTTTCGCGCTGGTCGGGCCGTTTGCGGCGCTCGGCCTTTACGAGATCAGCCGCCGGCGTGAGCTCGGCATGAACACCTCCTGGTGGCACGCGTTTGATGTGCGGCGCTCGTCCGCTGTCCCGTCGATCGCTGTCATCGGCGTCATGCTGGTGGCGCTGTTCCTGTTGTGGCTCTACACGGCGCAGTCGATCTACACCGGCCTGTTCGGCGACCAGCCGCCGGCCTCGATCGGTGGCTTCGTCCGCGACGTGCTGACCACCAGCAAGGGCTGGACGCTGATCCTTGCCGGCAATGCCGCGGGCTTTGTCTTCGCCGTAATCGTGCTGGCCACTACCGTGGTTGCCTTCCCGCTGCTGCTCGACCGTGACGTCGGCGCCGTCTCAGCCATCGAGACCTCGGCCAGGGCGGTGATGGCCAACCCGCTGCAGATGGCGCTGTGGGGCTTGCTGGTCGCCGTGCTTCTGGTGATCGGTTCGATCCCGCTGTTTGCCGGGCTCGCCGTCGTCATGCCGGTGCTCGGCCATGCCACCTGGCATCTCTACCGCAAGGTGGTCGAGCCGGAGCGGGCACAGCAGATAAGGCGGCCGATGTAGATCAGCACCCTCAGCGCTGCGCCTCTGTCGCCATCTTCAGCGCAAGTGCCGCCAGCACGGTGCCCATCATCCAGCGCTGGATGACCAGCCACAAAGGCCGTCCGGCGAGAAAGGTGGCGATCGAACCGGCCGTCACCGCGATGACGGCATTGACGCTGAGGCTGATCGAGATCTGCGTCGCGCCGAGCACCAGAAGCTGCGACAGCACGTGGCCTTTGCCGGGGCTGATGAACTGCGGCAACAGCGACAGATAGAGCACGGCCACCTTCGGATTGAGCAGATTGGTCATCAGGCCCATGGCGAAAAGCTTGCGCGGCCTGTCCCTCGGCAATTCGCGCACTTCGAACGGCGAGCGTCCGCCCGGCTTCACCGCCTGCCAGGCCAGCCACAGCAGGTAGAGCACGCCGGCAAAGCGCAGCGCGTCATAGGCGTAGGGCACGGCGAGCAGCAGCGCGGTGATGCCGAACGCCGCCGCCAGCACATAGAAGACAAAACCGAGTGCCACGCCGCCAAGCGAGATCAGCCCCGCCTTCGGCCCCTGCGATAGGGAACGCGAGATCAGATAGATCATGTTGGGGCCAGGCGTCAGCACCATGCCGAGGCAGACCAGCGCGAAGGCGAGATGATTGGCTGTTTCGGGCATCTGTTCTTCCCCCGCGCGCCGCGAATGGACGCGCGATCCGGCAGGCGGCCAAGATGTGCCTGTCCCCGGCAGCGCGCGCAAGTGCATGGCGGCGCCAGCTATTGTTCCAGCTAGCCGCCGGTGCCTACGGATCAGCCGACGATGCGCAGGTTCGACAGTTCGTTGCCGATTTCCTTGAAATCGTTCGACAAACTGGCGCCGGTAGCGTTCCAGAACAGTTTTGCCGGCTTGCTCGCGTCCGTTGGATCCTTGCGGAAGCGCGAGTTCGACGAGCAGGATTTCAGCGCCTCGATCGCCTGCTGGTCGGCGATTTTAGTCGTGGACAGATCGAGCGCCACAGTCATCACCATGATGTTGGCTGCCTTGGCGTTGTTGCAAAGCGTCGCCATCTGCTCGTTGAGCGCGTTGGTATAATTGCCGTTAGAATAATCGAATTGGCCAATGGTGCTCGATGTGCCCATGAACAGGCGGCCCACCGACGTGCCGTTGTAGCCGGGTTTGAGATAGCCGAAGGATGCATAGGTCGACTTCGAATCGGCGGGGTCGGAATAGCCGAGCGAAGAAGGCGTGTAGTAGGTGTTGGCGCCGTCGGTCAGCACGATCACGACCTTGTCATTGCCTCTCTCGGTTTCCGGGCGGCCTTGCGTGAAGGGCTCGCCGCTCGAAACCACGCGCCATCCCCAGGCCATGCCTTCTGGAACATTTGTGCCGCCATCGGGCTTCATCAGGTCGATCGCGGCCTTGATCGCGGTGAGCCCAGTGGCAACGCTGACATCGGTCAGCGGCGTGATCGGGTTGGTGGAGCAGCTGTAGTTCGGCCCGTTGCCGGCGGCCAGCGCCGGCGCATTGATCGGCCGCGGCTGGAAATATTTGGCCATGTTGCGCAACCGGGATTGGCCGGTGCTGCTTGTCGGGTCGTCGTTCCACCAGCTGTTCACGGCGCCGTAGGTCGTCGGCGTGGCCTCATCGGGATCTTGGGTGAGCCTCCAATGGTTGCCGGGTTCGTCGGGGGCGAACATCGGCACGAACATCGTTGCCGGATCGCCAACCCCTATGCCGGTGTTCGCCGAGCCGCCGGACGGCGCGGCGTCGTTAGCATTGTAGGGATAGGGCCTGGCCTCGACGCAACCTTGCCAACTGGCGAACGGGCCATAGGAATCGATGTAATCATATTCGTCATGGCTTCGTTTGCAGGTGTTGTTCGAGTTGTATTCGTCGCAAACCACGCGCTTGCTGTTGGTGACACGCTCATGGTTGGTGACGACCTTCATGTCCCGGTAGAGCGAAAACCGGGTCAGCATCTGGCCTTCGTCGGTACCCCATCCGGTGCCGCGCTTGTACCAGATGCCGTTGGTCTGCTGGGCATATTTGTCGGCTGCGTTCAGCGTCGACCAGTCGAAATTCTCGTTCGATACCGGTGACAGGCCTTCGGTATCCATCCAGGACGCGTTACCATTGCCGGGTCCGACATTGACCGAGGCGGCAAACGGCACGAGGCCGAACTGCACCGGCCTGTCGACCTGCTTGATCATCGCCGCCTGCTGGGCCAGCGTGTCGACCAGCTGTTTGGCCGCGGTCTTGAGAAGGTCGATGCGCGTTTGCCCCGAGCCCGTTCCGGTCTTGGTCATCGACCCGGAATTGTCGAGCGCCAGAGCGACTTCAAGAGTGTTCTTCAGCCGCACTTCCGAGGTGACATTGAAGCTGATCTTCTGGTTGGCGTCGGTTTCGGATTTGCCGACGAGCTGGCCGAAGACCGGATAGAAGTAGGGTTTGTAGTCAAGCCGCGCGCTCATCTTGAGCAAGCCGCCCCCGGTGGTGTTGCTTGGCAAGGTGACGGTGAGCGTCGTGTTGGCGGGGTTGATCTTGTTGAGGTTGGCATTGAAGAAGTCGAGTGCATAGGCTCTCAACTGATCGTCGGTGGCACCCTCCGTCAGCCGGCGCGCCGTGGCGAAGTTTGCGGCATCGAGCGCATTCGAAACCGCCTGTTTTTCGCGGCTCATCTCGGTGAAATCGACGGCTATCGCCAGGGCGCCCATGAGCGGAACCATTGCGACGACGGTCATAAGAGCATAGTTGCCGCGTTGGTCGCGGCAGAACTGACGCCAAAGTCCATACATGTCTTGCAGCGGCCCCCGCCGGCGGATTCTCGATTGATGCCAGCTTTCCACAAAACGCTGAAGGCCGCGTTTGGGAAATGGCTCTATTGCCGGGGCAGCGCTTCACCAACCGCTAACCAATCGTGCCTGGCGAAAGCTGGTGACAGGCCGGGGCGGTTCGGCTAATCCGAACCGGCTGCGGCGAACCGTCGGTCGCGGCGTCGCAACGATCACGACTGAAGGAAACGGCATGGCGAATTCGCCTGAAATCATCGGCTCGCTCGAAGACGTGTCGAAGGCCTATTCGGCAATCCTGTGCGACGTCTGGGGCGTGGTCCACAATGGCGAAACGCATTTCCCGGTGGCGGCCTCCGCATTGGCAAGGGCTCGAGAGGCGAAAATCCCCGTGGTCCTGATCACCAATTCGCCGCGCAGAAGTGCCGATGTCGTGGCGCAGATGAACGCGATCGGTGTTCCACCGTCAGCCTACGACCGGGTGGTTACCTCAGGCGACGTGACCCGGGATCTGATCGCCGAAGGGCCGCGCAGGATTTTCCATATCGGCGCCGACCGTGACTTCACTCTCTATGAAGGTCTCGACGTGGAGCTTGTCGAGGAGTTCGAAGCATCCGGCGTCGTCTGCACCGGCCTGTTCGACGACGCGGCCGAGAAGCCCGAGGATTACACGG
>NZ_RZQI01000327.1:0-6061 GCF_003998335.1 Mesorhizobium sp. M7A.F.Ca.CA.002.05.1.1
CCCGCCATTCGCCATCGTCCCCAGCCCTCGGTGAAGGCCAGAACGCCTGACTCGGCGCCCGGTTCCGACCCCGCGGATTGGCCGAATGTCTTCAAACGCGAGGCTCTTGCTCACCGCCGCTGGTCCTACGGCTCCTCGTCCAGTACATAGTCAAAATAGTCTTCCGGCTCGGCAAGATCGGTTTCGCTCGCCTTGACCCGGCCGCGCATCGAGATGCCGGCTTCATGCACGGTCTCGGCGCTGCCCGACACCAGCCGGTGCCACCAGTAGAGGTCGCAGCCCTCGGCCACCAGCCGATAGGCGCAGGTGCTGGGCAGCCAGCTGATGGTTCGCACATTCTGTGGCGTCAGCCCGACGCAGTCGGGAACGCGCGCCAGCCGGTTGACGTAGTCCGAACAGCGGCAGGTCTCGGCATCGAACAGCCGACAGCCGACGCTGGTCCAGTATATCTCGCCGGTGTCCTCGTCCTCAAGCTTCGAAAGGCAGCATTTACCGCAGCCGTCGCACAGCGATTCCCACTCGGCCGGGCTCATCGCCTCCAGCGCCTTGGTTTTCCAGAATGGCGTTTCCATTTCCGGGATGTGGCCCCAGCCGCGGGCAAGGTCAAGCGCGGCAATGGTCGCAATTGCGGCTATCGCCAGGTGAATGACATGAAGTTGCCTTCAAAAGGTCGGTCAATCGCCCCGTACGGCCTCTATCCGTGCCAGACTGGAACCAATCGGCACAAGATCGGTTTCGGCAAGGATGGGACCCCACAAGGAGAATTTCGATGAAACGCCAACCACGGATTCTGGCAGGCACGGCACTCGGCCTGCTTATGGCATCCGCGCCGTTGGGCGCGTTCCCGCTTCAGGGAAGTGTCGCGTCCGGCCTTGCCCAGCGCACGGCAGCCCCATTCATCCTGGCGCAAGCAGCATGCGCCGAAGGCGAAGCCTGCGCACAACAGCAGCAGGCGGAACCCGAACAGAAGCGCGAGCGCAAGAAGGCCGAGCCTGAACAGCAGGCCGCGCCTGCCCAGAGCGAACAGCCCGCCGAGGAGCAGCAGCCACGCCGGAAGAAGCGCGACCAGCAGCAGCAGGCTGAGCAGGCGCCGGCCGAACAGGCCGCTCCGGCCGAGGAACAGCAGCCGCGCAGGAAGAAGCGCGACCAGCAGCAGCAAACCGAGCAGGCGCCGGCCGAACAGGCCGCGCCAGCCGAGGAACAGCAGCCGCGCAGGAAAAAGCGCGACCAGCAGCAGCAAACCGAACAGGCGCCGGCCGAACAGGCAGCGCCAGCCGAGGAACAGCAGCCGCGCAGGAAAAAGCGCGACCAGCAGCAGCAGACCGAGCAGGCGCCGGCCGAACAGGCAGCGCCAGCCGAGGAACAGCAGCCGCGCAGGAAGAAGCGCGACCAGCAGCAGCAAACCGAGCAGGCTCCGGCCAACCAGGCGGAACCGGCCAACGACAATCAGCCCGGCGAGCAGGCCAAGCCGCGCAAGAAGAACAGGCAGGACCAGCAGGCCCAACCTGAAGTCGCCCCGGCACCGAAAGAGGCTCCCGCTGGAGAGGCGACGGTCCCTGCCGGCGAACAGCCCGCGGCCCAGGGCGAGCAGCCCCAGGACACGACGAAGAAGCGTGTCAGGAAACCTGTTGGCGAGCAGCCGGCCACAGCCGAACAGCCAGCCACCGGCGAACAACCGGCCAATGGTCAGACGGCAGCACCGGCACAGGGCGAAAACCCGGTGCAAGGCGAAGCACCGGCCGATCCAAACGCCGCTCCCATCCTGGACAGCCAGAAGGACGCCGAGCGCAGGGGCGGCCGCAAGCAGGGCGACAAGATCGTCCCCCAGGATGGCGAGCAGCAGAATGGCGGGCAAAATGCCCAGCAAGGTGGCGATCAGGGCCGCAAGCCGGTGGCTGCTCCCATCGACCAAGGTCCGCCGCCCACCGACGACAGGGCCGCACAACAGGAGATCAAGCCCGAGAAGATCGCGCCGGTGACCGAGGAAAAGGGCACGCGCGTAGAGCGTGCGCCCGATGAGAACGTCCGTGACCGCCGGCGTCCGAAAGGCGTCGACGTCGTCAGGGAGCTCGGCGACCGCGTCATCCTGCAGTTCAACAACCAGACATTCGTCGAGAGCAATGACGCCCCGCGCATGACCCGCGGCGCCAGGAACGTCTATTATGAGGATCTCTCGGGCGACCGCACCCGGGAAATCGTCGAGCGCGACAACGGTGTCCAGATCGTCACCATCCGCAACCGCTATGGCGACGTCATCCAGCGTTCGCGCATTGCGCCGGATGGACGCGAATATGTGCTGAGCTATGTCGACGAGCGGCACTATCAGGATGAGAGCGACTGGCGCGATCCAGGCGATGACCTGCCGCCGATGCGGCTGACAATCCCGCGCGAGGAGTACATTCTGGACTCCGAGGATGTCGAAGATCCGGACGACTACTACACCTTCCTCGAACAGCCACCGGTGGAGAAGGTCCAGCGCCTCTACTCGATCGACGAGGTCAAACGTTCGGCCCGCGTGCGCGACATCGCACGGCGCGTCGATCTCGACACGCTCAACTTCGAATTCGGCTCGGCCTCGATCTCCGACACCGAGGTGCAGAAGCTCGAGGGCGTCGCCACCGCCATGGAGAAGCTGTTGAAAAAGAACCCGGCCGAGACCTTCCTGATCGAAGGTCATACCGACGCGGTCGGCACACCGGAGGCTAACCTGGCCCTTTCCGATCGCCGCGCGGAATCAGTGGCGGAAGCGCTCACCAACGCCTTCGGCATCCCGCCGGAAAACCTGACGACGCAGGGCTATGGCGAGGAGTATCTGAAGGTCAACACGTCGGCGCCGAACCGCGAGAACCGGCGCGTCGGCATTCGCCGCATCACCTCGCTGGTGGCACCGGTCGCCAGCAACAATTAGGTCATGATTTCAAAACCATGACCCGGTTTGTGGAATCGGCACGAGAAGCACCCATCCCCGGCACCGCCGGGGATGGGTGGATGTGACGGGTTCAACAAGAATTGTACGGGCATTAGACACGGCTCATTGAATCGCGAGCCCAGCCACCCCAGATTCGGTGCTGGGCGTTCCCTGCCCCGTCCCGACTCCAGCGGGACGCATTGAACCCCGCCGGACCTTGTTCGGCGGGGTTTTTTGTCTTGCAAACGGTGGCGGCGTGGCCGAATACGACCATTGTCTGAGAGATAACCAGCCGGAATCATCCCATGAAGCGTCTCGAACTCGCCATCGAATCGATCATTCTCGCTTCACGCTGGTTGCTCGTCGTTTTCTATATCGGCCTGGCCCTGGCATTGGCCGTCTATGCGCTGTCATTCGGCAAGAAGCTTTATGAGTTCATTACCCTGGCGTTCACGCTCGGTGACACCGACACCATCCTCAAGATGCTCGGCCTGATCGATGCCGCACTGGTTGCCTCGCTGGTGGTGATGGTCATCATCTCGGGCTACGAGAACTTCGTCAGCCGCTTCGACGACCAGGAGGGTGGCGTGCACTGGCTGGGCACCATCGATGTCGGCTCGCTGAAGGTCAAGGTTGCCTCGACCATCGTCGCCATCTCGTCCATCCACCTTTTGCAGGTGTTTTTGAACTCGTCGACCTACACGACCGACCAGCTGATGTGGCTGACCATCATCCATCTCGCCTTCGTCGTCTCGGCCCTCATGCTCGCCTATATCGACCGGCTGATGGGCCTCGGCAAAGGCAAGAAGGATGAGGCGTAAGCAAGCGCCTGCCGGACCTTGAATCACTCCGGCAGGTTGGCGCCCTATCGCTTTGTGAGCAAGGCTTTGCCGTGGCTCAGCCACGGCGGATGGCTTAGCTCGACGCTCACAATGACGCGGATCTAGTAGATGCTCTTGATCTTGCTGTCCGTGCGGGCAAACACCTCGTCAGGGACAAAGAAATCTCCGGCCAGAGGCCCGGTCGCACCTGGCGCATAGGCTGAAAAGTCGCTGACGCCCTCGGCGCGCAGCACCTCCTCGTCGATGTAGAAATTACCTGTTGTCTCGCGCGCCGGCCGCATGAAGATGGCATGCGCGGCGTCGGCCATGATGTCGGGCAAACGGCTCATCGCCGCCACCGTCGCGCCGCCGAGCAGATTGCGCACCGCCGCCGTGTCGATGGTCGAGATCGGCCACAGTGAATTGACAGCGATGCCGTCCTTGGCGAACTCCGCACTCATGCCCAGCGTGCACATCGACATGCCGAACTTGGCCATCGTGTAGGCGACGTGATTCCTGAACCACTTGGCCTTCATGTCGAGCGGCGGCGCCAGATTCAGGATGTGAGCATTTTGCGCCAACTTCAGGTGAGGAATGCACATTTTCGAGACCAGGAAGGTACCGCGCGTGTTGATCTGATGCATCAGATCGTAGCGCTTCATGTCGGTCTCCAGCGTGCCGGTGAGTTGGATGGCGCTGGCATTGTTGACGCAGATGTCGATGCCGCCGAATTTTTCCACGGTCCTGGCGACCGCCTCGGCCACCTGCGCCTCCTCGCGGATGTCGCACAAAACAGGCAGCGCCTTGCCGCCAGCCTGCTCGATCTCTTCGGCAGCGCTATAAATCGTGCCCGGCAGCTTCGGATGCGGTTCGGCGGTCTTGGCCGCGATCGTCACATTGGCGCCGTCGCGCGCCGCGCGCAGCGCGATCGCCAGCCCGATGCCGCGCGACCCACCGGAGATGAACAGCGTCTTTCCCTTGAGCGACATTTCCTTGCGCCTCCCTTGCAACACAACAGGCGCAAACCTTTGCGCGGCGGGCGACCGCAGCGCAAGACCCGACACGCTGGACACCGCGTTACGCAGCGTAGGGTTTATGACTAAACCAGCACCAACCCTTGGCGCATCGCAATGGCAATCGCATCGGTGCGGTTGGCCGCACCGAGCTTGATCAGGATTGCGGCGACGTGGAACTTCGCGGTGTGCACCGAAATGTTCAGCCGCCGCGCAATCACCTTGTTTGGGGCGCCCTCGGCCAGCAGCGCCAACACTTCCGCCTCACGCGGCGACAGCGAAGGCCGGGCGGCATGCTCGTCGGAGGCCTCCTCCTCGAACGGCTCGCCATCGCCGGCACGGAAATCCTCATGGCGTCCGCTTCCGCGCTCGCCCGAGACGCGATAGCCGGCCGCGGCCAGCCGCGCCGCCGCGGCGATCAACAAATCCTCCGCGCCAGCGGACATCACGGCCAGCACCTCACCGGCGGGCCGCTCGCCGCCAGCGCGTCCGGTCAGCAGCACCCGTGGAATGAGGGCCGGCACGCCATCACCAATGCTGTCGTCAACGATGGCGACGTCGGCTCTTCCACCGCCGGCCACGACCGGCAGCAGGTCATCGCTCGCGGCCAGCGAGGCCGCCAGGCGCTCGGCGCGTGACGCATCGCCAAGCGCAATCAGCACCACCAGCCGCCGCGAGACGGCACCGTCATGCATGATCCTGTCGCTGGTGAGCGTGTCCATGGATGCCCTCAGCTCAGCGGCTTTTCGCCGATTGTCAGCACGACATCGCGCTGTTCGCCGCCGCGCACGACACCGAGCGTCACCGAAGCGCCGGCACTGTCGGGTCCGAGCCTGCGGATCAGGTCCCGCGGGCCGTGCACCGCCTCACCGTTCCACGCCACGATGATATCGCCAAGAGAGAGACCGGCGGCCTTGGCGGGACCCTCGTCATCGAGGCTCATCACCATTGCGCCCTGCGCGTCGCGGTCTCGTACCGGGTGCAGGCCGGCGCCGAGATAGCCGCGCGCGACATGGCCCTTTTCGCGCAAGGTCGCGACCGCCCGCTCGATCGTCTCGTAAGGCATGACCAGCGCCCGGTGACGCGGTCCGAACAACAGCATGCCGATCAGCGCACCCTTGGCGTCGAGAACCGGGCCGCCCTCGAAACGGCCGCCGGCGCCGACGGCAAGATTGATGCGCCGGTCGATGGTGCCGCCGCGCATCGAGCGCCAGGCCGGGCCGACTTCGCCCACCGAGCCCGAAACAGCCAAAGCCGAACCGTCGCTGCTGCCGATGGCAATGGCGATGTTGCCCGGCCGCACCGCATCGGCCTTGGCC
>NZ_RZQI01000328.1:0-6033 GCF_003998335.1 Mesorhizobium sp. M7A.F.Ca.CA.002.05.1.1
GCATCCAGCCCTTCTGGACCAAGGGGCGCGAACAGCCATGCTCGGCGCCGATCGCTCGGGCAAGATTCTTCACAAGCTGAAGGTTCTCCGCCGCTCCGAGACCGAGGCCTCCCGCAACCACGACATCCGCATAGGCAAGATTTGCCATTGCCGACTGGTTATCCGGTAGGAAGCCGAGGACTTTGGTGACGATATCGTCCTCAACGAGCGACAGCTTGTGCCGCATGACACGCCCGACCGGCTTATCCACCCGTTGCGGCATAGGCATGACCCTTGGTCGCACCGTCGCCATTTGCGGCCGGTAATTTAGTGTATAGATCGTACACAACAATGAGCCACCAAAAGTCGGACGGGTCGCGGCGAGTGAACCGTCGGAATCTACATCAAGTTCGGTGCAGTCGGCCGTGAGCCCCGTCTGCAGGGTCGTCGCTACCGAGCCTGCAAGATCCCTGCCCAGTGTGGTCGCGCCGAGAAGGAGGATTTCGGGTTTATGGGTATTGACCAGATCCGTGAGCGCCTTGGCGAACGGCTCGTTCCGGTAGTCGGCGAGCGGCGGCGCATCGACGATGTAGACAAGATCCGCCCCGTAAGCGAAGGCCTCGGCAACAGCGTCCTCGACCATCTCGCCCGGCGGTCCCAGCACGACGCCCGCGAGCTGGACTTCAAGCTTGTCGGCTAATTTGCGGCCTTCGCCCAGCAGTTCGAATGATACAGGATGCACATTGCCGCGTTCGAGCTCGAGGAAGACCCACACGTGCCGGTAGTCTTTGAAACGGTCGGGAAGTTCTTTCTTTACACCGGCACGGCCGGGGGCAATGCGAGGGGTAGTTTGGCTTGCGGTCGACATTTTCTGCTCCTGGCCGTCACGTGCCGCTGTTGAAGGCCAGCTCATGTTCCAGCGCCGGCCGGCGGGTTAAGATATCGGCGATGAGTTCATCGGCTATGTCCTGCAAGCCCCTTTCCGCGGTGTCGATCTGCGCCGCCCTTTCTGCCCGTGCGGTGGGGGCGAAAACACGCTTGACGACTGTAGGCGAGCCACGCAGACCGCACCGGGTGAGATCGTCAATGCCGGCGTCGGCTGCAGTCCACTTCACGACTTGGCTGCGCGCCGCGCACAGAGCCTGCTGGAGCGAGCCCCGGCGGATTTCGTTGGTGTCTTCCAGCATGGTAATGAGGCAAGGGAGTCTGCTCTTCAGCAACTGGGTGCCGCCTTCGGCGCGACGAGCGACTTCGATCTCTCGCGTATCGAGATCGATGGAGGCAATCTTCGCGACATAGGTAAGTTGCGATAAATCTAGGCGCTTGGCTATGCCCGGTCCGACCTGGGCGGTATCGCCGTCAATCGTCTGCTTGCCGGTGAAGACGATGTCCGGCCTGCCGAAAGTCTCCCCAATTTTTGCGATTGCTTGCGAAAGAGCAAAGGAAGTCGCCAGCGTATCGGATCCGGCAAAATAGCGGTCCGTCAAGAGAACTGCTCGGTCAGCACCGTAACCGAGCGCCTTTCGCAGCGAGTCCTCCGCCATGGGCGGACCCATTGTGAGCACAGTAACCTCGCCACCATGAACGTCGCGCAGTTTGAGCGCTTCTTCGAGGGCGAACAGGTCGTAAGGATTGATGATGGTCGGAACACCCTGACGCATGATCGTGTTCGTCACCGGGTGCACGCGGATCTGTGCCGAATCCGGCACCTGCTTGATGCAGACTACGATATGCATTGGCGGTTTCTCTAAGCTCCCAGTCCGGATTCGTGCTTGGCGGTTCACCTCATTGCCTGCATCGTTCATGCCAAGTCGTCTTCCTGCCTCTATTCCAGAAGGTGGCTTCGTTTGCTTCCGAGGAGGCGTCATGAGGACTGGATTTGTCGACTTCTCGACATTGTCGCGTCGCAGCCGTGTCGGGCTCATTACTTTCCGAACCGCTTCAGTGCAGAGTCGAGCGGGACGAAGGCGCGGCCAGGTGCGGGACATATGTTTGGATCGTGGTCCCTTAGCACCTTGAACACACGTTGCGTGAGCGGCGAGGAAGTCGCGAAATCTTCGTAGGCGCGTTCCAGCTTGGCGCGCACCCGCGCGGCGATTACCTGGTTAGGCAGACCGGAGAAATCTTCTTCGGCAAGGTATTGGCCCACGCGCTTCATGATATGGAGCCGCGAGACATTCATCACTTTCGGGTCGTAGGAGACGTCAAGGCAGGCGAAGAAGTCCTCCGCGGCCGACAGGCCCTTCAGTCGCGCTAGGATATCGGTGCGATCGATCGGGCGGCTATCAGCGGAGCAGTTCATTGTATTCTCCCGGCGCGAAATTGTGGTGTCGATGCATTGGTGACATTGCTGACGGCGTGCCGACCTCTGGCACGGCGGCTGGGCAAGAGACTTGGCGATCTCAAGCTTTTCTGAAGTGGTGAAGGCGACCCCGAGTTTAACTGCTCTCCTTGCGCAGGGTCGTCACGTTGAGGAAGACCTCACGGCTCGTCGGCTATTGTGCCGCTCGGACCCGGGCCGGAATGAAGCTGTTCTGCACCTCGCCCGCACAGTCCAGCACTGGGAACGGCCCGTAGCTTCTCGGTGATCGCAGGCAGGACCTCAAGCACGCGGTCTACGTCATCTTCGCCGTTGTCACGCGACAAGGAGAAGCGGACTGCCCCACATGCCGCGTTCATAGCGATCAGAACATGGCTCGGTTCCAGTGAGCCAGAGGCACAGGCGGACCCGGCGGAACAGGCGATTCCCAGCCGGCTCAGGACAATTGGAATTGCATCGCCTTCGATACCTTCGAATCCAATGTTTGCAGTGTTTGGCAATCGCTCTTGCGGATCGCCGTTGATGGATGTGTTTGGGATGCGCTGGATGATCCCGTTCTCAAGGCGGTCGCGCAACCATTTTATTCGTTTTGTCTCGTCCATGAATTTCAAGGCGAGTTCGGCCGCCATGCCCAGTCCGACTATGCCGGGTGTGTTTTCAGTGCCTGCACGCCGGTCGCGCTCTTGGTGCCCACCCTTGATCATGGAGGAGAAGCGCACGCCACGTCTTACATAAAGCGCGCCTATCCCCTTTGGACCATGCAGCTTGTGGGCGGAGAGCGACAGCATGTCGATCGCGGTCGATTTCAGCTCAATCGGAAGCCTTCCGACCGCCTGCACTGCATCAGTGTGGAAAAGCGCGCCGACTTCCCTGGCTAGATCGGCAAGCTTAACCACGGGAAAGATCGTACCGGTCTCATTGTTCGCCCACATTATCGAGACGATTGCCACTTGTGGGGTGAGGGCGGTTCTGTAGGCGTCCAGGTCGAGCCGGCCGTAGTGATCGACTGGGATAATGTGCACCTTGACGCCGCGCGTCTTCTCAAGGTGCGCGCACAACTTCAGAACGGCCGGATGTTCAACCGCGGAAGTCACTATTTCCGTTCGGTCGGGCATCACCTCCAGCGCCGAAAGGATGGCTGTACTGTCGCTTTCAGTCCCGCCCGAGGTGAAGATGATCTCGTCCTCGAATCCCGCGCCGATGAGGGCTTGCAACTGTTGCCTCGCCTTTCTCACGGCTTCAGCAACCGATGCGCCATAGGCGTGCATGGACGAATGATTGCCAAATTGCTCCGTAAAGAAAGGCAACATCGCTCCAACGACTGCAGGATCAACCCGCGTCGTTGCGTTGTTGTCGAGATAGACAGGGTTCATGGGAGTGATCCTTCAACTGCTGAAATGATTCAAGGGTAGTCGGGCCATTGAACCTCTGGCGCATATCGTATCTGGTAAGGTGGGCGGCCGGGGGAGCGATGGCTTGGCTGACCGGTCGCTGTCGACATTGCCCTTTGGTGGCGGCATCCGCCGGGAATTCAGCTGTTTCGGGCAATTTTGTTTGCTTGCCCACGGCAACGATCGATGATCGCGATTTGGTGCATCACCGAACGCAATTGTTCCGGGCCGACAGTGCGTGTCGGCCGGTTCCAGAGCGCCGGCGGTTACCGGTTCGACGCAGTATTCCTTGGCGTCGCTATAGTCGAACATAGCCTGTTCCCTCGCAATCATTTGCAGGACTTGCCGCAGCCGCACGTCTCACGCGCATTGGGGTTATCGAAAACAAAGCCGGATGTTTCGAGCCCAGTGACGAAGTCCACGGTCATGCCGGCGGCATGGGGTTGGGAGCCTCTATCCATGAACACCTTGAGCCCATCTCGCTCGATGATCGCATCGCCCTCACGTGAGACGCTCTCCAGGCCCATTGAGTATTGGAAGCCGGCGCAGCCGCCGGCATGGACCATGATGCGAAATCCTTCCGCCGGCTCGCTGGCGCGGTAAAGAGCGGCCTTGATGGCGGCAACAGCGTTGTCGGTGAGCGTAATCATGGCTCGATTTCTCCTCGGTCCGGCGTTTTCGTGGATCATCTCGCATGGACCGTGCCAAAGGGAAGACGTGTCAAAAACCGTAGGACATCCCGACGTCTCTTATGCTCGATTGCTGGGGAGACGTCCGACAACCGACACTTACTGTCGGGTTTGTCGCGTCCGCGTCACAGGAAGGGCGCCTGAGTTCGCGATGCACTCACGCGTAAAGCAATGAACAGAGCCAAAGATGTTCAGAGCTTGCCGCGGAGCAACTGGCACGATTTTTGTGAAGCCTTCGTTGCGGCGGCAAAATTGCCGGCCGATTCACCTTTGGGTTGCCCTCGCAATCGAAGAACGAAGGAAAGCAATATGATCCATCAGACCCGCCTTGGTGGGAAAGCAGCACCGCCGGTGGTACCCGAATGCTCGATCGGCCGATTGGCGCCGACCACCCAACAATCGCTCGCTACCGGCGATTGGCCGCTGACCGCCCGGAGACAGGATTCGACTGGCATGTGCCTGACGATCGATCGCGTCCGCCGTGCACATCCCTGAGGCCCGTTTTTCGATCGATCGTCAAAAGAAGAACGGGGCAGGGGTAAAAACATGGATCAGCGCAAGAAGCGGTCGCCCAACGAAATCCGGCGTGCGTGGGAAGTCTGTCCGAACATTCCCGCGCGTGATTTCGCCGCCCAATTGGCCATTTCGGAAGCGGAACTGGTCGCGGCCCATTGCGGTTTCGGCGCGGCACGCATCGACCCGCGCGTCAATCACCTTCTGACGGGCCTCGAATTCGTGGGCGAAGTGACGGCGCTGACCCGCAATCAAGGTGCCGTGCACGAAAAGATTGGCGTCTTCAACAGAGTGATAACCGGCAACAATCACGCCATGGTCCTTGGTGACGAATTCGACCTTCGCGTCTTCCCGCAGGCTTGGAGGTATGGTTTCGCTGTTGAAAGGCGCCATCGCGGCGGAATCCAGCGCAGTTTGCAATTCTTCGACGCCGCCGGCGCAGCAGTGCATAAGGTGCATCTCAGGCCGGTCTCCAACCTTCATGCCTATCGAAAGCTGGTGGCCGAGCTCGTATCCGCCAACCAGGAGCCGACCATGTCGCTTAAGGCGAGAGTAGCCGACCTGGGCGCGAGGACTGCGGACTGGGCCGGCACGGTGGACGACCTACGCGAGTACTGGAGCCGGCTGACTGACGTCAACCTTCTAAAGACGCTCAAGCTCAGCCGCTGCCAGGCTTTGCGCATGGTCGGCCAGGATTACGCTTGGCTGCTCGACAATGCCGCAGTTGGCGCCGTGCTCCAGCGTGCGGCCGAAGACGAATTGCCGATCATGTGCTTCGTCGGCAACCGAGGTTCTATCCAGACCCATTCCGGCTTAATCAAGTCGGTCAAGCAGATCGGGCCGTGCATCCATGTGCTGGACGAAACGTTCCGGCTGCATCTCAGGACCCACCAAATCCGTGAGGTTTGGGCCGTGCGCAAGCCGACCAATGACAGTCACGTCACCTCGCTCGAAGCATATGGGTCCGACGGCAAGATCATCATCCAGTTGTTCGGTGCGCGCAAGGAAGGCGAACGCGAGCGCGACGACTGGCGGGTTCTGGCGGAAAACCTGCCTCGTTTCCCCGACAGCTACATGAGAAAAGACCGATCGTCGTCGGTGGGACGCCGGCGCCCATCTGCCTCCGCAGCCAGTAGCCGGG
>NZ_RZQI01000329.1:0-6032 GCF_003998335.1 Mesorhizobium sp. M7A.F.Ca.CA.002.05.1.1
ACCGCATGGCGGTCACGCGGCAGGACGTCGGCATAGGCACCGCGTATGGCGCCGGCGATCAGCTTGTCGCGCACCGGGCGGCCGTTCACATACGCATATTGCTGCAGCGCGTTGGCGCGGGTGAAGGACGGGATCGACACGTGGCCGGTCAGATGCACGCCTTCGCGCATCGCATCGACGGCAATCGAATTGTCGGGAAAGTCGGTGCCCATCACCTGGGCGACACGGCGCAGGCTGCCTTCCGCGCTGTCATCCGCCGCCGGCAATTCCAGCGTCGAGCGGTCCGAGCCGGCCAGCGTGAAGCGCACGGCGGGGAAGGCGATGGCGATGCGCTTGACCACATCGCTGGTGGCCGAGCTTTCGGCGCGTTCGCCCTTCATGAACTTTAACCGGGCCGGCGTTGCGAAGAACAGGTCGCGCACCTCGATCGTGGTGCCGCGATTGGCCGCCGCCGGCCTGACAGGCAGAACGCGGCCACCCTCGATGCCGATCTCGGCGGCGCTGTCACTTGCTGCCGTGCGCGAGCGGATCGACAGTCGCGACACCGAGCCGATCGACGGCAGCGCTTCGCCGCGGAAGCCCAGCGAGCGGATGTCGTTGATATCCTCGGTGAGCTTGGAGGTGCAATGACGTGCGATCGCCAGCGCCAGCTCCCGTTCGGGAATGCCGGAGCCGTCATCGGTGACGCGGATCAGGTTCAGCCCGCCGCCGGCTGTGACGATCTCGACGCGCGAAGCGCCGGCATCGAGCGCATTCTCAACCAGTTCCTTGACGACGCTCGCCGGACGCTCGATGACTTCGCCGGCGGCGATCTGGTTGATCATCGTTTCGGAAAGCTGGCGGATGGGCATGGCAGCACTATAGGCGGATTCGAGACGGATGCGGAAGGATTCGGTGTTGCGGAACAGTGGATAGGCTGGCGAGACAGCACCTCCCTCTGGCAGGCCGCAGGGAGGTGCTGTCCCGCCGACTTCCAAGGGACTGGGAGGCGCTGCCCCTCACGCTTGCTCCGCCAGCCAGTCTCGCACCTTGCGGGCGTTGTCGCTGAGTTCCCGGTTCTTCGGCCAGACGACATAGAACGCCTTGCCGGTCTTCAGCACATGATCCGTCACCGGCACCAGCAAGCCCGACGCCAGCAGCCGCTCGGCGAGGTGCCGCCAGCCGAGCGCGATGCCCTGGCCTTCCATGACGCCCTGGATCACCAGGCCGTAGTCGTTGATGCGCAGGCCGCGCGCGGTATCGCTGAGATTGGCGCCCGCCGACTGGAACCATTCGTCCCAGCTGGCCGCCTCGCGATACGGCTCCTCCAGATGGATGAGGCGGTGCGTGGCCAGTTCGGCAGCGGATTGGGGCAGGCCGAACTTTGCCGCATAACTGGTGCCGGCGACGGGAAATATCTCCTCGTCGGCCAGCGGCAACGAGTGATAGTCCGGCCAGTCCAGCGGCGCGCCGCCGCGCACGCCGAGCGGAATGCCTTCCGCGATGATGTCGAGGTCGCGGTCGGCGGTCTGGATACGCAGGTCGATGCCCGGCAGTTCGTCGCGGAACTGCTGCAGGCGCGGCATCATCCAGAACGAGCCGAACGCGGTCGAGGCAGCCAGCGTGACATGACCGCCGGTTGCCTGCAGGCGCAGATCCTCCGCCGATTTGCGAATATGCGAAAGGCCGAGCGAGACATCGGCATGGAAGCGCTCGCCGGCCTCGGTCAGGAGAACCTGGCGGTGGCGGCGCTGGAACAGCTTGGCGCCAAGCCGTTCTTCCAGCCCGCGCACGGCATAGGAGACGGCGGCCTGCGTCATGCCGAGCTCGCGCCCGGCGGCGGTGAAGCTCGACAGCCGCCCGGCCGCCTCGAAGACGATCAGGCTGCCGGCCGAGGGCAGGAGGTGGCGCAGGCTTCGCATAAGCTGAGCTTATACAAGAGATCAGGATTTTCCAGCGTCACATCACCATTTTGTCGCGTTAGGCTCCTTCATGAGTGGAATGGAGTTGCCATGAACGCACCAGCCCCTGAAGTGACCGAACATGCCAACCGCCGCAGTGGCGGCCGCCTGGGACGCAAGGCCCTGCGCGGAGCTCCGGTAACGTCGTTTCCGACCCTGGTCCGCCAGATCCCCGTCTACCAGATGGTCCCCGATGAGGCGGTCGAGCTGATCCACGAGGAGTCGCTCTTGATCCTCGAAGAGGTGGGATGCGAATTCCGCGACGACGAGGCTATCGCACTGTGGAAGGCGGCGGGCGCGGATGTCTCGGAAACTCGTGTGCGGATCGACCGGGCCCTGCTGATGGAACTGGTATCGAAGGTCCCGCCGGAGTTCACGCTCAATGCGAGGAATCCGCAGCGTACGGTGCGGGTGGGCGGCAACAATACCATCTTCGTGCCGATGTATGGCGCGCCCTATGTGCGTGACCTCGACAACAACAGGCGCTACGGCACGCTCGCGGACCTCAACAATTTCCACAAGCTCGCCTACATGGCGCCGGCGCTGCATTCATCGAGTTCGGTCATTTGCGAGCCGATGGAAATCGCGGTACCGAAGCGTCACCTCCACATCATCCATTCCGCGCTTAAGCATTCCGACAAGCCGTTCATGGGCATCGTCACGTCCAAGGAGCGGGCGGAAGACACGATGGCGATGGCAGGCATCGTGTTCGGCGAGGATTACGTCCGCGACAATCCGGTCCTGGTGTCGATCACCAACTGCAATTCGCCGCTGGTGTGGGACGCCACCATGCTGGACGCGATGAAGGTCTATGCCCGAAGCAACCAGCCGCTGATCCTCGCACCCTTCGCACTGTGCGGCGCCTCGACTTCGGCGTCGGCCGTCGGGGCAGTCGCGCAGGTCAATGCGGAAGCGCTGGCGGGCGTCGCCTTCACGCAACTGCTGCGCCCAGGGTCGCCACAGATCTACGGACAGTTCATGGTCACCGTGGACATGAAGACCGGCGCTCCGATGGGCGGCACGCCGGAGGCGGCCCAGATGATGTACCTGATGGGCGCGCTGGCGCGGAAATACAAACTGCCGTGGCGCACCTCAGGCTTCCATGTCGGATCGAAGCTCAACGACGCCCAGGCGGGCTACGAGGCCAACATGCTGATGCATGCCGCCATCCTCGCCGGCGCCAACTACATCTGGCACTCCGCCGGGTGGCTGGAGGCCGGCCTGAGCTGCGGCTATTCGAAGTTCGCTACGGACTGCGAACAGCTGGTTGGCTGGTACAAATATGCAGGCGGCCTTCCGTTCGACGATTTCAAGGAAGCGATGGCAGCGGTCCGCGAAGTCGGGCCGCAGGGCCATTTCCTCGGCAGCAAACACACGCTCGAACATTTCGAGTCGGCCTTCTTCATACCCTCGATCATGGACTTCAATTCGTACGAACAGTGGAAGGCAGAAGGGGCGAAGGACCACGACACGCGCGGCCGCGAGAAGGCGCGCAACATGCTGGCGGATTACGAGGAGCCGAAGCTCGACGAAGGCATCGCCGATGGCCTGATGGATTTCATCGCGCGGCGCGAGGAGAGGCTGCCGGACAGCGTCAGTTGACGCGAAGAACCAAGATCAAAGGGAACCAGACGGGAGGAAAAAATGGCATTCTTCAGAAGCAGTGGCGATCGCGTGCCGAGCGCTATCGAGGCAATGGCGGTCGAAGCACGCGCGGGTCGTGTCGATCGGCGCGAGTTCCTGGCGCTGGCAAGCGCCTTCGGCGCATCGACGGCGCTTGCCTACGCCATGATCGGCCTTGCCGTGCCGGATCGGGCCTTGGCCGAAGAGCCGAAGAAAGGCGGAACGCTGCGCGTCTCGATGTCGGTGAAGGGGCAGAAGGATCCGCGCACCTACGACTGGGTTGAGCTGGCGAACATTTCGCGCTGCTGGCTGGAGCCGCTTGTCCGCTATACCAGGCAGTTCACCTTCGAGCCGGTCCTGCTCGAAAGCTGGGATATCAATGACGACGCCACCGAATACGTGCTGCATGTGCGCAAGGGCATCACATGGAACAACGGCGATGCCTTCAACGCCGATGACGTCGCTCACAATCTGACGCGCTGGTGCGAGAAGAATGTCGCCGGCAATTCCATGGCCGCCCGTGTCGGCGCGCTGATCGACGCAAAGACCGGCAAGGCCAGGGATGGCGCGATCACCAAGGTCGACGACAACACGGTCAAGCTGAAGCTAAGCGAACCAGACATTTCACTGATCCCGAATTTCACCGACTATCCGGCGCTCGTCGTGCATCGCAACTTCGATGCCGACGGTGCCGATCCGATCAAGAAGCCGATCGGCACGGGACCGTTCGAACTGGTCTCCTACGATGTCGGCCAGAAGGCGGTCGTCAAGCGTCGCGAGAATGGCAAATGGTGGGGTGGTGAAGCGCCGCTCGACAGCGTCGAGTTCATCGACTACGGCACCGATTTCAACGCCACCGTGAACGCGTTCGAATCCGGTGAGATCGACCTCAATTTCGAGTCGCCCGCCGACTTCATCGACATTCTCGACAAGATGGATCTGGTGAAATCGGAGGTGGCGACGGCGACGACGCTGGTTGCCCGCACCAACATCACCCACAAGCCCTATGATGACCAGCGGGTGCGCAACGCCCTGCAAATGGCCGTCGACAACAATGCGGTCCTCCAACTCGGCTATGCCGGGCGAGGCACCCCTGGCGAAAACCACCACGTTGCCCCGATCCATCCGGAATACTATCCGCTGCCCAAGAAGACACGCGACGCCGCCGGCGCCAAGAAGCTGATGGCGGAAGCCGGACAGGCTGACTTCGAGCATGAGCTGATCACCATCGAGGACGATTGGCAGAAGAATACCGGCGACGCCATTGCCGGCCAGCTGCGCGATGCCGGAATCAAGGTGAAGCGCACGGTGCTGCCGGGTTCGACCTTCTGGAACGACTGGACGAAATATCCCTATTCGATGACGATCTGGTACATGCGCCCGCTTGGCGTCCAGGTGCTGGCGCTCGGCTATCGCACCGGCGAGGCCTGGAATGAATCGGCATATTCCAACCCCGATTTCGACGCCAAGCTCAAGCAGGCGCTATCGCTCATCGACGTGGAGAAACGACGCGAGGTCATGAAGGATGTCGAGCAGATCCTGCAGGATTCGGGCGTCATTATTCAGCCGTTCTGGCAGAAGCTCTACAGCCACCAGAACAAGAAGGTGAAGAACTATGGTGTCCACCAGACATTCGAGATGGACCTTCAGAACGTCTGGCTGGACGGCTGAAACAAGGCGCGGCAGGACTTCATGAGCCGCAAAAAAGCCGATATGCAGGATGCGTGGTATTGATAGGCTCAAGCCATCAAAAGCCGGAGATTCTGCATGAGACTGACAGTGCTCGTTGCCGCCCTTTCGATAGCCCTGCCGGGCGCCGCCGTCGCCGGACCGGCTTCCGACGCGGTGAAGTTCTTCTATGTCCCGGCGGTCAAGTTCGAGGCCGACGAACAATATCGGGATCGGTTCACCGAACCGGTGACGAAACTGTTCGAGCTGAACGACCAGGCAACGAAGACGAACCCGGACCAGGTCGCCTGCATCGATTTCGATCCTGGTCTCGACGCCCAGGATTTCGATCAGAAAACCGTCTCGAAAACGCTGAAACTGTCTGAGAAGCTGGATGGCGATAACGCACAGGTCACGGCATCCTTCAGCCTGTTCTCCGAGGGCGATGATTCCAAACGTGAAATGCTCTGGTCGCTCAAGAAGATCGACGGCAAGTGGAAGATATCGGACATCGCTTCCAAGACCAGCGACTGGACGCTCAGCGCGCTGGAATGCATGGCCGGCCAGACGCCGGAGTGAAGCGATGGCCCATCGCCGGTTCCTGGCGCTGTCGGGTGTGTGCCTGCTGGCGGCTCTGAGCGGCGCCGCCGCGCAAGGCTTGTTGGGTGCGCCGCCGGCAAACGCCCCGGCCGGCACCCAGCCGGGCGACAGCGGGGCACCGCCCGCAAATGCGCCGGGCGGAGCGGCGGAACCGGCCACGCCGCCGGTGGGATGGTCGCCAGCCTAAGCCGCGCCCGCCGC
>NZ_RZQI01000330.1:0-6023 GCF_003998335.1 Mesorhizobium sp. M7A.F.Ca.CA.002.05.1.1
GTGGTCACGGGCGCGTACGACACTTCGACATCAGGCCCCTACAATACCACATCCATCGCCAAGCCTGCGATCGGCGGCGGCACCACCGGCCCCAATGTCAATGTCGTCGGCCTGTCGACCTCCAGCTTCCAGAATGGCGGCGCCAACGGACTGAGTGCCGCCTTTGGCGGCGGGACTGGCGGCCTCTATCCCTATCTGAAGAGCTTCTACCCCAATGGCGTCCAGGCGATCTCCGGAATTGCCTACAAGGATGCCGGCAACACGCCGCTGATTTCCGGTACCGGCCAGCCCTATTACACAAAGAATCCCGGGCTGGTGTCCGTCGTCTCCGGCGGCGTAAACCTCGGCACAGTCTCGACCGGCGTCAACGGCTACTACTATCTCGCTCTGCCGGCGGGCGCGGTCTCGAACTCGGTGCTCGCTTACACCGTTGCCGAAGCGGACTCGGGCGCCAAGAATAGCGTGACCTTCCGGACCGGCCTGTCCGGCAGCAATGTCTCGAACCTCAACGTCTATGGCGACTGGCGGCTCGACGAGACGGATGGCTCGATCGCTTCGCTATCGACGCTGAGCAGCGCCTATAGCGCGGCTATTGGGTCAACCTCTGTCGGCAGCCTGTCCTTCGCCAATCGCCAGATTGAAACCGCAGCAGCCACCTTCGCCCTCAACCAGGCGCTGTCGGTCGGCACCGGCACGATGGCGCTGTCGTCGAACGGCGTGGTGACGCAGACGAGTGGCCTGACGGCGGCGTCGCTGGTTCTCGGTGGCACGGGTAGCTTCACCCTGACCAACGCCGGCAACCAGATCGGCAACGTCGCCGGCAACGCCGGTTCCGTCGATCTGCGCGATGGCGCAAGCCTGACGATCGCCAGTGCTTCCACCGCCCGCGGGGTTACGGCGACCGGGGTGAACACCACCGGTTCGGTAAGGCTTCAGACGGCGGGCAATCTGACCATCGCGGCAAGTGCGACGATCAGCGGAACGGATCCGGTGCTCTCAGCCGCAGGACAATTCATCAACAGTCGCGGCAGCGATGCCGTCACCGCCACCAGCGGACGCTGGCTGGTCTATACGGCAGCTCCCACCGGCAACAATTTCGGCAATCTCGACAGCGGCAACACCGCCATCTGGAACACGACCGCCGGCGGGGCGGTGAGCGCGACGGGCAACCGCTATGTCTTCGCCTATCAGCCGACACTGACGTTTACGTCCAACAGCGCGACCAAAACCTACGGCGACACCGCCCTGCCGGCAGTGACCTATTCAGTGGCGGGCTATCAGGCGGGCGCGGTCGGCGCCTATCTCGGCGACACCGCCGCCACGACCTTCAGCGGCGGCCCAAGCGTCACGTCCGTCAACCCGCCGGGCAATACACAGGTCGGAGCAGGATCCTATGCAATCACCGTCGGCGCCGGCAATCTCGCGGCGTTGAGCGGCTATGGCTTCGCCTACAGCAGCACCGGCCTGCTCACCATCGGCAAACGCGCGGTAACGGTGACGGTAACGCCGGGCCAGAGCAAGATCTATGGCGATGCGAATCCGTCATCCTATGCGTACACCGTTTCGGATCTCGGCGCCGGCGTGGCTCTGGTCGGCACCCTCAACCGCACGGCCGGGAACAGTGCCGGCACTTACGCCATCAACCAGAACAGCATCACCAACGCTAACAATTCGAACTACGACATCACCTATGTCGGCGGCAGTTTCGCCATCGCCAAGCGCGCGATCACGATCACGGCCGATGCCAAGAGCCGTATCTATGGCAACGCCAATCCGTCGCTGACCTACCAGCTGACATCAGGCAGTTTTGTCAATGGCGACAGCTTGGGCGGTTCGCTGACGACATCGGCGACCACGGCATCCGGTGTCGGCAGCTATGGCGTCACGCAGGGTACGCTCAACAACAACAATTATGCGATCACCTACGCCGGCGCCAATTTGTCGGTGACGCCGCGCGCGATCACGGTGACGGCGAATGCCAAGAGCCGTGCCTATGGCGATGCCAATCCGGCGCTGACCTATCAGCTGACATCAGGCAATTTCGTCAATGGGGACAGCCTGAGCGGTGCATTGGCAACAACAACTACGACGGCATCCAGTGTCGGCAGTTACAGCATTACGCAAGGCACACTCGCCAACAGCAACTATGCGATCAGCTATGCCGGCGCCAATCTGGCGGTGACGAAACGGGCGATCACGGTGACGGCCGATGCCAAGAGCCGTGTTTATGGCGATGCCAACCCGGCGTTGACCTATCAGCTGACCGCAGGCAATTTCGTCAATGGCGACAGCCTGAACGGTGCGCTGGCGACCTCGGCAACGACAGCATCCGATGTCGGCAGCTACGGCATCACGCAGGGCACGCTCGCCAACAGCAACTACGCGATCAGCTATGTCGGCGGAAACCTGTCAGTGACGCCGCGCGCGATTACGGTGACGGCCGATGCCAAGAGCCGTGTCTATGGCGATGACAATCCAACGCTGACCTATCAACTGACCTCGGGCGATTTCGCCAATGGCGACAGCCTGAGTGGTGCGTTGGCAAGGACCGCCGCAGCATCATCCGATGTCGGCGGCTACAGCATCACCCAAGGCACGCTTGCCAACGGAAATTACGCCATCAGCTATATCGGCGCGGATCTTTCGGTGACGCAGCGCGCGATCACGGTGACGGCCGATGCGGGCCAGAGCAAGATCTACGGGGACGGAGATCCGCTGTCTTACGGCTACGGAGTATCCGATCTCGGCAGCGGCGCAGCGCTGACCGGCACGCTTGATCGCGCCGAGGGCGAGAATGTCGGGACCTATGCCATTGGCCGCGGCACCCTCACCGATGCGGCCAACGCCAACTACGACATCACCTATGTCGGCGCCGGTTTCAGCATCGGCAAGCGATTCGTGACCGTCACTGCCAGCTCGGGCCAGGGCAAGACCTACGGCAATGCCGATCCGTCGTCCTATGGCTACACCTTCACCGATCTCGGCAGTGGTGCGGCGCTGGTTGGCGCTCTCCACCGCACTCCCGGCGAAGATGTCGGCGCCTATCAGATCGGGCAGGGCACACTCGCCAATGCGGCCAATTCGAACTACGACATCAGCTATGTCGGCGCCGATTTCAGCATCGGCAGGCGTGTCGTGACCGTCACGGCCAATTCGGGCCAGGGCAAGATCTACGGCGATGCCGACCCGTCCTCCTATGGCTACACCAGCACCGATCTCGGCAGTGGTGTGGGATTGGTCGGCGCTCTCGATCGCGTTTTGGGAGAGAACGCCGGAGCTTACGCGATCGGCCAGGGCACGCTTACCGACAGCGCCAATTCGAACTACGAGATCAGCTATGCCGGTGCCGACTTCAGCATCGGCAAGCGGGCGATCACCATAGTGGCGGATGCGCAGAGCCGGCCGCAGGGCATGCCCAATCCGCCACTCACCTATTCGATCGGCGGTCTGGGGTTGGTCAACGGGGATACGTTTCTTGGCGCGCTCTCGACTGGGGCGACACACGCTAGCCCTCCTGGCAACTACGCCATCGAACAGGGAAGCCTGACCCTCTCGGCCAACTATGAACTGACCTATGTCGGTGCCGATCTGGTGGTCTCGCCGCCCAACACCGTGCCGGCACCGGATGCAGCCAGCACGGTCGCGTACAACGCCGATGCTCATGCTGCTGGCGGGCCGGCTCCGGTTTTCTTCACCGGACAGCCGGTGGCTGGCGATGCGCAAACGCTGGTTGAAGACCCGCGGCTTGATGGCCCCGCCTTCTGCCAGGGCGTGGCGGACGCAGCTTCCGTCTGCAGCGTTGCCTCGATCCGGTAGGAAGACATGACCGCGCAGCGCCAAACCCTCTCACGGCGGCACCTTAACCGCACCGGCGCGCCGTTGATGGCGCTGCTTTTGACGTCGACGGCACTTGTCGGTTTCACGTCGGCGCGAGCACAGGAACTGCCGACAGGCGGCAGCGTCGCGTCCGGCGGTGTCACCATCGCCAATCCATCGTCGTCGCAACTGACCATCAAGCAGTCGACCAGTTCGGCGATCGTCAACTGGCAGAGTTTTTCCATCGGCGCCGGCGCGACAGTCACTATCGACCAGCCATCATCCTCGGCAACGATGCTGAACCGCGTCACCGGTGGCACTAAATCGACCATATCGGGCCAGCTCAACGCCAATGGCCAGGTGTTCCTGGTCAATCCCAACGGCATTGCCATCTCCAAGACCGGCAAGGTCAGTGCCGCCGGTTTCGTCGGCTCCTCGCTGGGCATCAGCGACGAGGATTTTGAGGCCGGAAAGCTGGAGTTCGAAGGCAATGGAGCTTCCGCTGCCGTCGCCAACCAGGGTTCCATCAGCATCGGGCGTGGCGGCTATGCCGCATTGATCGGTGGCAGCGTCGACAATGCCGGCTCGATCACCGTGCCGCTCGGCAAGGTCGGGCTCGGCTCGGGCGAGAAGGCGGCGCTCGATCTGTCCGGCGACGGCTTCTTGCAGGTCTCCGTGCCGACCAGGGCTGATGGCAGCAATGCGCTGGTCAGCAATTCCGGACGTATCAGTGCCGATGGCGGACTGGTCGAACTCAAGGCGGCGGCGGTGCGCAATGCAGCACGCCAGGCCGTCAACATGTCCGGTGTCATCGAGGCACGCACGGTGTCAGGTCAATCCGGCGCCATCGTGCTTGGTGGTGATGAAGGCTCGGTCGAAATCACCGGCACGCTCGATGCTTCGGCCAAGGCCGGCGGCAAGGGCGGCAAGGTCACGGTCACCGGCCGCAAACTGAAGCTCAAGGCCGCCAAGGTCGATGCCTCGGGCAAGAATGGCGGCGGCACGGTCAAGATCGGCGGCGACAAGCAAGGTTCTGGCACGCTCCAGCACGCGGTCACAACCGAGATCGATGCGAAGACGACAATCAGCGCCGATGCGACCGGCACCGGCGATGGCGGCACGGTCATCGTCTGGTCCGACGAGCAGACAAAGTTCGCGGGCAAGATTTCCGCACGTGGTGGCGATGACGGCGGCAATGGCGGCTTCGCGGAAGTGTCCGGCAAGCAGCGCCTCGACTTCACCGGTGCGGTCGATCTGCGCGCCCGGTTCGGCGATACCGGCGACCTTCTGCTCGACCCCTACAACGTCACCATCTCCAACGCTGCCGGCAACACCGGCGGCAGCATGTCCGCCAACACCAATGACAGCGTCATCAACGTCACCACGCTGCAGAACCTTCTCGCAACCGCCAACGTCACCATCTCGACCGGCAGCGGCGGTTCGCAGGCCGGCGACATCACCATTGCCGCGCCGATCAGCTGGAACACCAACACGCTGACGCTCAGCGCCTCTCATTCGATCGTCTTCAATGCGAACGCCACGATCGGCGGCGGCGGCGGGTTGACGCTGGTCACCAACAATGGCGGTACCGGCGGCACGATCTCCTATGCCTTGGGTGCATCGGCGACCTTCACCGGCACGCCGGGAGCGCAGGCGCTGTCGATCGACGGCCAGAGCTACACGCTGATCTACGATGTCAACGGCCTGCAGGCGATCAACAGCGGGCTCACCGGGAGCTATGCGCTGGCCAAGAATATCGATGCCAGCACCACGTCCAGCTGGAATAGCGGTCTCGGCTTCATATCACTGGGCACCGACGGCAACAGCAACATCCAGAACGGCGGCAATGGCTTCACCGGCTCGTTCGACGGGCTAGGCCACACCGTCGACAGCCTGTCGGTGACGCAGTCCGCTGCCCAATATGTCGGCCTGTTCGGCTATATCGGCGCGGGCGGCCTGGTTCAGAATGTCGGCGTCACCAATGTGACGGTCCGGGGGTTCAGGACCCTCGGCGGGATCGCTGGGTTCAATGCCGGCACGGTGGCCCAGAGTTATTCGACTGGTCAGCTGTTCACCACACAATACGGGTCCGCCTCAGGTGGTCTGATCGGCGAGAACGACGGCGCGCTCTCCGACAGCTTCTCGACGGTGGTCGTCAATGCTCGCGATACTAACACCGCCGGCGGCGCGGTAGGCTTCAATAATTT
>NZ_RZQI01000032.1:0-16168 GCF_003998335.1 Mesorhizobium sp. M7A.F.Ca.CA.002.05.1.1
ATGATCGCCGCACCGGCCAGCCCGCCGACGAACCCGGAAATGGCACCGAGCAGCGAGCCGATCACCACAGCCGAGACGACGACCAGAACCGCGATCGGCAGCGAATGCGCCGCCCCGTGCAAGGTGCGGGCGAGAACATCGCGGCCGAGAGCATCGGTGCCCAGCCAGTGCGCCCAGCTCGGCGGCTGCAAGCGGCGCGCGACCATTTCGAGCGGATCGAACTGCACGATTAAGGCGGCGAAGACGGTCATGAACAGCCAGAACAGGATGACGACCGTGCCGATGACCAACGGCGCGGTCAGCCATTCGGGAACAGCGGCGGAATGGGATTTGGTTGTGACCGCCGACATCAGCTCAACCTCACGCGCGGATTGGCCACCACGTAGAGGATGTCCGTGATGAGGTTGGTGACCAGGAAGGCGAGGCCGCCGACGATGGTGACGCCGATGATCGCCGGGAAGTCGAGCGCGCGCGCCGCCTCGACGGCATAGGAGCCCATGCCGGGCCAGGAAAAGATGGTTTCTGTCAGCACCGCGCCGGTGATCAGATAGGCGAAGGAATAGCCGATGACGGTCAGGGTCGGTACCATGGTGTTGCGCAACGCATGGACGATGACGACGCGGAATTCGCTCGCCCCCTTGGCGCGCGCGGTGAGGACGAACTCGCGGCTCATCACATCAAGCATGTTGGCGCGCACCAGCCGCGATATGGTGCCGGAAACCGTCCAGCCGAGGACGAAGGCCGGCAGAAGCAGGTGCCAGAGCGCGTCCTTGAAGACGGTCCAGTCGCCAGCCAGAAGCGAATCGATGGTCAGGAAGCCGGTGATGCCGGGCGGCAATGCCAGGCGGGCATCGACCCTGCCCGGCCCCGGCAGCCAGTTCAGCATGACGGAGAAGATGAACAACAGGCCGAGCCCCGACCAGAACACCGGCAGCGAAGAGCCGAACAAGGCGAACAGCCGCGCGCCATGATCGATCAGGCTGTTGCGGAAATAGGCGGCCAGCACACCAAGCACAATGCCGAGCGTGGTGCCGAAGATCATCGCAGCGAAAACCAGTTCGAGCGTTGCCGGCAAGCGGTAGAGAATGTCGGTGCCGACATTGCGCTTGGTGATGAACGAGGTGCCAAGATCGCCGCTCAGCAGATTCCCAAGATATATCATATAGCGTTCCGGCAAAGGACGATCGAGACCCCAGCGCGCCTTGGCGGCGGCCACCACTTCGGGGTTGCTCATCTGCTGTTCGGCGACAATCGCGGTCAGCGGATCGCCCTTGGTCACCGTAGTGATCAGGAAGGCGATGGTGACGATGCCGAGCACCAGAAACGGCATGGCGATAAGCCGGCGCAAAATATAGCGAGACACGTGGCTACCTTCACAAGGAGGGGCTTCGTAAGATGGCACAGGGCGCTTGGAGATGCCATCGAGGGAAGCATATTGACAGTGGGGGAAAGCGCCTGTCAATATAAATGGAATTTAATTTCATTTTTTAGACAACGCCGGCGACGCTGGCCCGACAGGCGGACGACGACGCCAGAAAGACCTCAGCGTGCGCAAGCGAGCCACCAGGGACGAGACGGAGCTTGAAGGCGAAGGCGCGCAGCTTTCGTCGTCGCTGGTGCGCGGGCTCGGCATCCTGCGCGCCTTCCGCCCGGGCGATGCCTCACTCGGCAACCAGGACATCATTGCCCGCACCGGCCTGCCCAAGGCCACGGTTTCACGCATCACCTATACGCTAAGCGCGCTCGGCTATCTCCTCTACGACAAGGACCTTGGCCGCTACAGCCTGGGACCCGCCACCGTGGCGCTGGGCTATTCGGCGCTCAGTTCCAGCGCCGTCGTTCACGTCGCCCGGCCGCTGATGCAGCCGCTGGCCGACCTGACCGGTGCGGCGGTGGCGCTCGGCACGCGCGACAGCCTCAACATGGTCTATCTGGCCAATTGCCGGTCGGAGAGCCTTGTCACGCTGCGCCTCAATCCAGGCTCCTACCTGCCGATCTGGAAGACATCGATGGGGCTGGCCTATGCGGCGGCCCTTTCACCTGAGGAGCGCGCTCGCCTTGTGGAGGCTTTGCAGGAGGCCGAGCCGGACAGGGCGGCGATGATCGGGGCGGCGATCGACGATGCGATCGCCCAGTATGCAGACAAGGGCTATGTGACGTCGTTCGGCGCCTGGCACAGCTATATTCATGCGGTCGGCGTGCCGTTCCGTCCGAGTGACGGCTCGCCGCTGGTTGCCATCACCTGCGGCGGCATCGGCGAGATCATCACGGAAGAGCGCGCGCATGCCGAGATCGGACCGGCGCTGGTGGCGATGGTGAAGGCGCTGGGCAGAGAGCTCGAGGGAAATCCCGGGTAACGGGATTGGCCCAGACGATCGGCCTCGCATGCCGGCTTGAACTCGCCTGATGGGGACCGCACAGTCGCAGTCGATGGTATGGCGGTCGCGTGCCGTCATCGTCCATCGGGTTGGGATGATCGGGAAAATAGGATGCCGATGAATTTTACAGGGCGGTTCAGCGGTCGAGCGGCGGTGATCACCGGCGGCGCTTCAGGCATCGGTCTGGCAGTGGCTCAGAGGATTGTCGAAGAGGGCGGACGGGTTTCAGTCTGGGATCGCGATCCGGCTCAGATCGAACAGGCCAAAGCCACCCTTCCCGGCCTCCACGGTGTTGCCATCGACGTCGCCGATGCGGCCGGCGTGGAACGCGCCAAGCAGTCGGCGATCGAAGCGCTTGGCGGTGTCGACATCCTGGTCACCAGTGCGGCGATCACCGGGCCGAACATGACGACCTGGAACTATTCGACCGAGGATTGGCAGAAGGTCATCGACATCAACATCAACGGCGTCTTCTACTGCAACAAGGCGCTCGTGCCGCACATGCTCGAGCGCAACTATGGCCGCATCGTCAACATCGCCTCGATCGCCGGCAAGGAAGGCAATCCCAACGCTTCGGCCTACAGCACCTCGAAGGCCGCGGTGATCGGCCTGACCAAGTCGCTCGGCAAGGAACTGGCCAAGACCAAGGTGACGGTCAATTGCGTCACACCGGCGGCCGTGCGCACCGCTATCTTCAAGCAGATGAGCCAGGAGCACATCGACTTCATGCTGTCCAAGATACCGATGGCGCGCTTCGGCGAGGTCGAAGAGGTGGCGGCGCTGATCTGCTGGATTGCCTCGGAAGAGTGTTCGTTCACGACCGCCGCCGTGTTCGACGTTTCCGGCGGCCGCGCCACCTACTGAGGCAGGACGCGTTTCAATTCCGCGTGACGACGCAACGAACGGGAGCGTAGGGGCGTATAGTCCCAGGCGTCGAATCGACGTTGACGCAACAAAGCTATACGGGAAAGCTATGACGCGGCATGACAGTTCAGCATGCGTGATGATCTGCCGATGCGGGGCAACTGGTTGGCGGTTGACGGACGCTGCAACCATCCGGCGGGAGCTTGTTTCCTTTGCTTAGAGCCGAGCCTGCCGCGCTGTCCGACGACGAGCTTCTGGACCGCTATCAGCGCGCCGCCTTCGACTATTTCCTCGAGAACGTGAACCCCGAAAACGGATTGGTCGCCGACACGTCGCGGCCGAATTCGCCGGCCAGCATCGCTGTCGTCGGCTTCGCGCTGTCCAGTTATCCGATCGGCGTCGAGCGCGGCTGGATGGCGCGCGATGCCGCCGCGAAGCTGACGCTGGCCGCGCTGCGCTTCTTCTCGGCCAGCCCGCAAGGCCATAGCGACGACGTCACCGGCCACAAGGGTTTCTACTACCATTTCCTCGATATGCGGACCGGCCTGCGCGTCTGGCGCTGCGAACTGTCGATGGTGGATACGGCATTGCTGATATCGGGCATGCTGGTGGCGGGCGCCTATTTCTCCGGTGACGATGACGAGGAAGCCGAAATCCGCCAACTGGCCGAGGCGCTCTACCGGCGCGTCGACTGGCGGTGGGCACAAGGCTCAAGCCCGACCTTGCGACAAGGCTGGAAGCCGAAGAGCGGCTTTCTCCACTATGGCTGGGAGGGCTACAACGAAGCCACGATCCTCTACATCCTGTCGATGGCTTCGCCCGACAGCCCGACCTCGGACAACAGCTACGAGGGCTGGACGGCGACCTATCAGTGGGAAAACATCTACGGCTACGACGTGCTGTATGGCGGTCCGCTGTTCATGCACCAGTTCTCGCATGCCTGGATCGATTTCGCCGGCATCCGCGACGCCTTCATGCGCGAGAAGAACTCGGACTATTTCGAAAACAGCCGCCGCTCGACCTATCTGCACCGCGACTATGCACGCCACAACCCTTACGGCTATGGCGGCTACGACGAGAACCTTTGGGGTCTTTCGGCGGGCGACGGGCCAGGCGGTTTTCGCACCAGCGTGGAGCGACAGCGCCGGCGGTTTTCCGGCTATGCCGCGCGCGGCGCGCCGTTCGGGCCCGATGACGGGACGATCGCGCCTTGGTCCTATCCGGCATCACTGCCTTTCGCCCCGGAGATCTGCTTGGCGGCGTTGCGCCATCTCGGTGATCGCTACCCCGAGGTGATCGGTAATTTCCGACTGCCGAGCGGTTTCAACCCGACATTGGCGAACCGGCGTAAGTTCGGGAGGCACGGCTGGGTGTCGGAAGGCCACTATGGGCTGGATCAAGGCATCGTGGTGATGATGATCGAGAACCATCGGTCAGGGTTGATCTGGAGACTGATGCGGTCAAATCAACACATCCGCAACGGCCTGCGCAAGGCCGGGTTCAATGGCGGCTGGCTGTCTCAGCCAGCAAGCCCGGCGTCGGGTGGCGGCGATGTCGCGTGACCGGACCAGGGCTACCGCCTTTCCTGTCGATCACAACGACATTGAGCTGATCAAGGGCGCCCATCCGCCGCACTGGAAGAACCCGCAGCCGGACGATCCCTACAATATCGTGGTCATCGGTGCCGGGCCGGCTGGGCTGACCGCCGCCTACGAAGCGGCCGGCCTCGGCGCAAAGGTCGCGCTCATCGAGCGCAACCTGATCGGCGGAACTTGCGTCAATGTCGGTTGCATCCCGTCGAAGTCGATCATCCGCACCGCAAGGCTTTATGCCGACATGCGCGATGCCGAGAATTTTGGCGGCGACATGCCGGACCGTCTTCACGTCAACTTTCAGCGCGCCATGACGCGGATGCGGCAGATCCGGCAGCGGATCAGCCGCGCCGATGCCGCCGATAGCCTGATTTCCGAAGGCATCGACCTTTATTTCGGCGAAGCGCGGTTTTCCGGAAGGGACGCTGTCACGGTCGCCGGACAAACCTTGCGTTTCAGGAAGGCGCTGATCGCGACAGGCGCGCGCCCGAGGCTGCCGACCATCCCGGGGCTGGTCGAGGCCGGCTATCTCAGCAACGAGACCATGTTCGATCTCACGGAGTGCCCGAAGCGGCTTCTGGTCATCGGCGGCGGCCCGCTCGGTTGCGAGGCGGCGCAGGCCTTCTGCCTGCTGGGCGCGAAGGTCATCCAGGCGCAGCGCGAACCGATGTTCCTGCCCGGTGAGGAACGCGATGCCGCCCAAATCCTTTCGGACGCGCTGGCGCGCGAGGGTGTCGAGGTTCGCCTCAACACCGAGGTGGTGGCGGTGCGGACGGAAGGCGGCAAGAAGCTCGCCGACCTGGTGTGCGACGACATCACGACGACGATTTCCGTCGATGAGATCATCACTGGCATCGGCCGATCGCCCAATGTCGACGGCCTCGACCTGGAAAACGCCGGGGTGGCATACGATGCCGACGGTATCAAGGTGGACGACTGTCTCCGCACCACAAATCCGCGCATCTATGCGGCGGGCGATGTCTGCCTCGCCTATAAATTCACCCACACCGCCGAGGCGACAGCCCGCATGGTCGTGCGCAATGCCCTGTTTCTCGGACGCAGGAAGCTGAGCGAACTGGTCATTCCGTGGTGCACCTATACCGATCCGGAGATCGCCCATGTCGGCCTCTATCCGGCGGAGGCGCGCCAGAACGGCATCCCGGTCAAGACCTATACAGTGCTGATGCACGATGTCGCCCGTGCGGTTATGGACGGCGAGGAGGAGGGTTTTGTCAAAATCCACGTCAGGGAGGGGTCCGACCGCATCCTGGGCGCCACGGTCGTTGCCAGCCATGCCGGCGAGATGATCAATGCGGTGTCGCTGGCGATCAAATCGGGCATGGGATTGCGTGCGCTGGCCGACGTCATCCATCCATTCCCGACGCAGGCGCAAGGCATCAAGATGGCCGGCGACGCCTATCGGCGGACAAGGCTCACCTCATCGTGGAAGCGTCTGGCGGGCCGCTGGTTGGCGTGGTCCAGGCGATGGTGATATTCCGGCAGCCTGCCGCAACTGGTGCATCTGACAATCAGCGACGATGCGGCGCTTGACGAAAGGCTCGTCGGCTGAACAAGTCGAAGCCGATTGTTATGGTTTGGGGCCGTCACGCATGCCGTCTGGAATGAAGTCTCAGGCGCAAAGCCCAGAGCGTCCACTTTGAAACCCGCGGGCGCACAACCGCTCGACGCTGTCTCCGCGGCGAAAGCCGGGCGACGTGTGCTGGTTGTGTCCCACGATCCAGCCTTTCCGCCGATCTCAGGCGCGGATCTGCGGAACTATCGCAATGCTGAGTCTGCTGCGCAATTCGGCCCGGTCTGCCTGGTATCTGTGCTGCCGCAGGCGACGGAAACAACCGATCCGTCGATCCGCACCGAAGCCTTGTCGATCAAGGGAGAGGCCCGCTCCAGTTCGATCGGGTGGTGGCGTATAAGGGCGGAGCGTCGCATCTCGCGCGTCGCCTTGACGCGGCTGGAGACACTGGTTCGGGACTTCCGCCCGGACACGGTGCTGATCGAGGGCATCGGCCTGTTCAAGCTGCTGCGGCCTTTGCGGGCACTGACGAAACAGCTCATCCTCGACATGCACAATGTTGAGTCCGACCTGGCGGGTCAGCTGCGGCACGTCGATGCGAAGCGGGCTGCGGTGGCGACGATCAGCGAGGGCCTTGGCATCAGGCGTCTCGAGAGAAAGGCGCTTGCCCTTGTCGACAGGGTCTGGGTCTGCTCGAGCCAGGATCGAGAGCGGTTGATGGCGCTTTCCCGGCACAAGTTGCCGATCGATGTCGTTCCAAACGGAATTCCGCACGCCGGGCACAGCCCCGAAACGCTGCCCGCCGAGCCCGTATCCGACGAAAGCTTTCCGGTGATCCTGTTCGTCGGCCATCTCGGCTATCCGCCAAACGTCGATGCCGTCCAGAGGTTAGCCGGCTCCATACTTCCGCGCATCCGACTGGCCTTGCCGACCGCGACACTGATTCTCGCCGGGCGCAACCCGACAACGGCCGTGCAAGCGCTGGCAGGATTGCCTGGCGTGGAGATCGTCGAAGACCCCGGAGACATGGCGCCGCTTCTGTCGAGAGCGCATCTCACCATCATCCCGCTTGCGGCAGGCGGCGGCACCCGCATCAAGATTCTGGAGGCGATGGCGTGGGGCGTGCCGGTGATCGCCACGCCTCTGGCGGCCGAGGGCCTGGACCTGGTCGACGGGGAGGAACTGCTGCTGTCGGATACCGATGAAGGACTTGCCGAGACGGCTGTCGGACTTTGCCTGGACGCGGACCGCAGGGCACGGCAGCGCATCCGCGCGCATCAAGCGGTTTGGGCAAGGTTCGGCCCAGAAGCCATCCGCAATGCCGTCCGCGGCGGGCTGGGGCTGGACGAGGCTGGCACATGATCCCTCCCTCCACCAGATATGGAGGAGCGACGTCGCTCCACATCGCTTGCAGGAGCTCCGCTTCGCACCGCGTCCAACCGGAATTTCGTGGCCTGCCCTATCGGGATGCGTGCTGAAGCTCTTGCCGAATGGGGCCGAGATAGGTTTGCGGATGCAAGCGTCGCCAAACATGGTCCCGGTCGGTCAGATGCGCGACCTGCTCTATCCAGCGTCTCGGCGCATCGGGGTCCCTCACCTCATGCCAGTCGTCGACGATAATGACAGGCAGGCCCTGGTAGAGCGGGTCGAGCGGCGAGGTCCTGGTGACGACGATGCAGCCGAGATAAAACAGCTCCCATGTCCTATGGCAGTCCAGGCCGTTGCCTTCGGTGGACAGCACGAGCGGGTATTGCGAGTACAGTTGCCAGATCGAGCGCTGCGAGACGCGTTTCGTCAGGAAATCGACGTGCGGACATCCGCCCAGGGCATCAAGCAGTTCCCGGCGCTGCCTCGAGCCATTGCTGATGCTGAAATCCGAGAACAGCCTGGGCGGACGGCGGTCCACATGATCCTGCCGGGCGCGTATGATTTCCAGTTGCTTCACAAGCCCTGCCGGCGTGGCAAGAGACCTAGGCGTGTGAAGATCGAGCCCGATCGGGAAAGGCTTCACCCTGGGGTGAGTGCCATCACAATTCTGGCTGTACCAGGAGACCAGGAAAGGGTTGGCGAGAAGCTGGTCGACGGTGTCCTTCGCCAAATCCGACGGCACCGAAGCATCCCCATCGGTCGTCAGCAGCGTGAATGGTGCCGTAATCGTCGGCAGCACGATCCTGACAAACGTGTCGAGGTCGCAGGTTTGCGCATCCCTGGACAAGGTGCTCAGGCGCAGCCAGACGATGCCATGCGCGCCGCTGTAATGTTGGCGGAAAAATGCCTCGCTCTGCGTAGATGCAGTTGGCGCGTTGCGATACCAGCGCGGCCCGGCGAAATCGCAGAAATGCCCGATGCCCTGCGACCACAGCACGGGCGGAACGCCAAGAAACCTTAGCGCCCTGGAGTAGACGGCTCTTTTGACAGCCCTTCGAAACCTGCCCATCGGCAACTCCTAGCGCGGATGCCAATAGCGTTGCAACGTCCTGCCTTGCACCGCCTTGAGCCGAACCAGGGGCCAAAAATTTCGAACCGTCTGGCGGCATCGCAACTGGCTGACGATCTCGCCGGCTGCAGTGCCGCGGCCAACCCCCCGGCTCGGCCGGAGGCACACGGCGGATTGTGGCAAAGGTCGAAGTGCTTGCGGTTCAGCGCAAGACCGCACGTCTCAATCGTGCAATTCCCGCGATATCGGCGGACCGAGGGAGAAATCCGAGAACGTTACCTCAAAGCCTTCGCGTTGCGGCGAACAGCACATCATGCCGATGTCGACCGTCTTCGAGGTCGGGAAATAGGCAAGCCGCACAGGCTTCCAGTGGCTGTCGGAAGCGTCGAGGTACTGGACGCGGATCGCCTCGGCGTGACGGGTCAACCGGATCCTGACGCCGTTCGGATCGGCATGAATGGCGACCAGCGACCAGTCTGACGTGTCGTTGGTGACGACGACGGAGAAATAGGCAAGGCCGTCGGTGTACTCGATACCGGCCTTGATCCAGTGCGTTTCGCTGAGCCGGACCATCAGCCCGGCCTGATCATAGAGGACCTCGTAGTCGCCCTTGACCGTGACTTCGGCGCTGAAATCGCCCTCGACAGGCCGGTGCAGGAAGTGGCCGTTGTCGCGCCAGAAACCGTAGAAGGTCTCGCGCCAGAAATCGGTCTCCTTGCCGGTGCGCACACGAACGCTATCGCCCTCGATGGCGTGGTGCGGCGGCGGGTTAAGCCATGTCAGATCTTGCGCTGTCATCCTTTCGCGCCGCTCCAATCCAGATGTGCATGGCGGTGTTGCCGGCATGGTCGGCAGTGACCGATCAGTCAGGCTGATCAGTCGACGGCCGATCAGCCTGCGAACGTATAGGCCGTCTTCACCGTGGTGTAGAACTCCGCCGCATAGTGGCCCTGCTCGCGCGGCCCATAGCTCGAGCCCTTGCGGCCGCCGAAGGGAACATGGAAATCGACACCCGCCGTCGGCAGGTTGACCATCACCATTCCGGCCTCCGAATTGCGCTTGAAGTGCGTGGCATGCTTGAGGCTCGAGGTGCAGATGCCGGAGGTCAAGCCGAAGGGCGTGTCGTTGGCGACGGAAAGCGCCTCGTCATAGTCCTTGACGCGAATGACGCTGGCGACAGGTCCGAAAATCTCCTCGCGCGAACTGCGCATGGCATTGGTGGCCTCGGTGAGCAATGCCGGCTGCAGATAGAAGCCTGGCGTCTTGCGGTCGAGCCGCTCGCCGCCGAAGGCGAGCGTGGCACCTTCCCTGACGCCGATGGCGATATAGTCCTCGTCCTGCTTCAGCTGCGTCGCGTCGACGACAGGACCGATCTGGGTCTGCGCGTCGAGCGCATCGCCGATGACCAGTTTGCTCATGCGGTCCTTGAGGGCATCGACGAAACGGTCGTGAATGCCGTCAGCCACAATCAGCCTGGATGACGCAGTGCAGCGCTGGCCGGTCGAGAAGAAGGCGCCATTGAGCGCGCAATCGACGGCGATCGCAAGATCGGCATCGTCGAGCACGACCAGAGGGTTCTTGCCGCCCATTTCAAGCTGGAACTTGCGCATGTGTTCGATGCTTGCCGCGGCAACGCGCTTGCCGGTACCGACCGAGCCGGTGAAGCTGATGGCGTTGACGTCGGGACTGTCGAGCATCGCCTGGCCGACGACCGAGCCCTTGCCCATGACCAGATTGAGCACGCCCTTTGGCAGGCCGGCGCGATGCAGGATATCGACGATGGTCCAGGCGCTCTCGGGAACCAGCTCCGCCGGCTTGAAGACGACAGTGTTGCCGTGGGTTAACGCCGGGGCGATCTTCCAGGCCGGAATGGCGATCGGAAAATTCCACGGCGTGATGATGCCGACCACGCCGACCGCCTCGCGCGTCATCTCGACGCCGACGCCCGGTCGCACGCTCGGCACGACCTCTCCGGTCAAACGCAACGTTTCGCCGGCAAAGAAATCGAATATCTGGGCGGCGCGAATGGTCTCGCCGATGCCTTCGGCCAGCGTCTTGCCTTCCTCACGCGCGAGATTGCGGCCAATCTCGTCCTTGCGCGCCAGAATCTCGTCGGAGGCCTTTTTCAGCACCGCGTGACGCGCCAGCGGACCGGAACGGGACCAAGCCGGGAACGCTGCCTTGGCCGCGGCGATCGCCTGCTTGGCCTGTTCGACACCCGCCGAGGCATAATCGCCGACGATGTCACCGGTATCCGAGGGGTTGATGTTGCGCGAACCGGCCTCGCCGACCCATTCGCCATCGATGAGGTTCTTTCGAAACAGCGTCATATCGTGTGTTCCTGCTTGTTGGCCGCGCGGGCATCTGTCTGAACTGGTATTTGCCAGACAATTGCCTCGCGGGAAAGCAAACAGTGAACCAGCAGCCGCGACAAAAATCCCCCCGCTTGCGCCGCGCGGATGGCGGGTGACGACATTGCCTCATCGAGCTTCGATGCGGCCAACATCCATGGTGCGTCGTCCGGCTTGGGCCGATTTCCTCTATACACTTCTGTCCATAGCCTTGATTTGCCTGAGGCAGCATGTCATGCGTCGTGCCGATGGCAGCTCTCGAAACGACGATTCAGCGCGCCGGCGCCACCGGCAACATCAAGGCCACTCGCGAAGACTGGCTGAAACTTGCGCTCGAAACATTGATCTCTGACGGTGTCGAACGCGTCCGCGTGCTGACACTTGGACAGAAGCTCGATGTGTCGCGCTCCAGCTTCTACTGGTATTTCAAGAGCCGGCAGGATCTGCTCGACCAGCTGCTGGATTACTGGCGGCAGACCAACACCAAATTCATCGTCGAACGCGCCAGGCGGCCATCCGCCACCGTCATTCGCGGGGTGATGAGCATTTTCGAATGCTGGGTGGACGAAAGGCTGTTCGATCCACAGCTGGATTTCGCGATCAGGGCCTGGGCCCGCCGCTCGCCCGCCATCCGGCGCGCCCTCGACGAGGCCGACGAGGAGCGTGTCAACGCCATCCGCGACATGTTCATGCGCCACGGCTATGAGGAAGAAGACGCGTTCGTGCGAGCCCGCGTGCTGTACTTCATGCAGATCGGCTATTACTCGCTTGAGCTCAACGAGCCGATGAGCAGCCGCCTGCCTCACGTCGCCGGCTATCTGCGCAGCTTCACCGGCCAGGAGCCTCCGGCGGAGGATGTCGAAGACTTCTCGCGCTATGTCGAGAAGACGCTTTCGCGCAACCGATAAGTAAGGCCCGCTCGGCCGCCGCGGCCTGACGATTTCGCTTAGCGCATCCCAATAGCAAGCACGTTTGCTGCCGACAGCAGCAGAGGAGCCCTTCTGCTGCATCGGCGCAGAGCGGAGTCATGGGCCGCTCATTCCATCGCCTTTCCAAGCTCTAGACACATATGTACAATACCGATAGGGTTCGCCCCACTGAATGGGTGGAGTGCGACAGGATGAAATCCCAATACAGGGCGATCGTCATCGGCGGCGGCGTGGTTGGAGCCTCGGTGCTCTATCACTTGGCGAAGTTCGGCTGGAACGACGTCGCGCTGATCGAACGCGAGGTACTGACAGCGGGATCGAGCTGGCATGCGGCCGGCGGGTTCCATGCGCTGAACGCCGATCCCAACATCGCCGCCCTGCAGGCCTACACGATCGACCTGCTCTCCGAAGTCGAGAAGGAATCGGGCCAGAGCATCGGCATGCACATGACCGGCGGCATCTCGGTCGCCTCGGCGCCGGAGCGCTGGGAATGGCTCAAGGCCTCCTACCGCATCTTCCAGACCATGGGCATCGACGATGTCCACCTGGTCGGTGTCGATGAGATCAAGCAGCGCTGCCCGATCCTCAACACCGACGGCATGCTGGGAGGCCTCTATGCCGCGCGCGAGGGCCATATCGATCCCTCGGGCGTCGTGCACGCCTATGCCAAGGCAGCCAGGCTGCGCGGCGCCGACATCATCGAGCACAACCGGGTGCTGGATCTCAACCGCCGCGCCGATGGCGGTTGGGACGTGGTCACCGAGAAGGGCACGGTGATTGCCGAGCACGTCGTCAATGCCGGCGGACTGTGGGCCAAGCAGGTCGGCAGGATGGCCGGCATCGACCTGCCGGTATCGCCAATGGAGCACCATTATCTCGTCACCGAGGCATTGCCCGAAATCCAGGCGCTGGACAAGGAATTGCCGCTGATCGTCGATCTCGAAGGTTTCACCTACATGCGCCAGGAGCAGAAGGGTCTATTGCTCGGCATATACGAGATCAACCACAAGCACTGGAACATGGATGGGGCGCCGTGGGACTACGGCATCGAATTGATCCAGGAAGACACCGACCGCATAGCCGACGAACTGGCGCTCGGCTTCAGCCGTTACCCCTGCCTGGAGACAGCCGGCATCAAGCGCTGGGTGAACGGGGCCTTCACCTTCTCGCCGGATGGCAATCCGCTGGTCGGCCCGGTGCGCGGCGTGCCCAATTACTGGGTGGCGTGCGGCGTCATGGCCGGTTTCCTGCAAGGCGGCGGCGTCGGCAAGTCGCTGGCCGAATGGATGATCCATGGCGAGCCGGAAGCCGATGTCTACGGCATGGACATCGCCCGCTATGGCGACTTCGCCTCCAACCGCGAATACATCAGGCAGACCACCGGGCAGTTCTATTCGCGCCGCTTTGTCATGAGCTATCCCAACGAGCAGTTGCCGGCGGGACGGCCCTTGAAGACGGCCGGGGCGCATGACGCGATGGAGGCCGCGGGCGCGCGCTGGGGCAATTCATGGGGCATGGAAGTGCCGCTCTATTTCGCGCCGCAAGGCTTCGTCGAGACACCGACGCTGAAGCGCTCCAACGCCTTCGACATTGTCGCACAGGAATGCCGCAAAGTGCGCGAAGGTGTCGGCCTGCTCGATATATCAGCCTTCTCGCGCTACGAGATCATCGGGCCGCAGGCCGAAGCCTGGCTCGACCGGCTGCTCGCCTGTGCGCTGCCCAGGCCGGGTCGCGCAAAACTCGCGCCGATGCTGGGTGAAAACGGCAAGCTCAAGGGCGACCTCACCGTCTTCAATTGGGGTGATGGCTCCTGGTGGATCATGGGATCCTACTATCTGCGCCAGTGGCATATGCGCTGGTTCGAGCAACATATGAGCGATGGCGTCACCGTTCGCGACATTTCGGACGCCGTCGTTGGTTTCTCGCTCGCCGGTCCCAATGCGCGAATGCTACTTGAGCGCCTCACACATCAGGACGTTTCGCACCAGGCGTTCGGCTTTCTCGCCTGCAGGACGTTCGATGTCGGACTGGTGCGGGCGAAGGTCGGACGACTGTCGGTCATCGGCGAACTCGGCTACGAGATTCATTGCCGGGCCAATGAGCACATGGGCCTGCGCCGCGCGCTACTTGCCGCAGGCAGCGATCTGGGAGTCACCGAATACGGCTTCAGCGCGGTCAATTCGCTGCGGCTCGAAAAGAGCTTTGGCATCTGGTCGCGCGAATTCACGCAGGACTATACGCCTGATGAGACCGGCATGGACCGCTGGGTCGCCTTCGACAAGGGCGATTTCATCGGCCGCGAGGCGGCCCTGAAAGAGCAGAAGGCTCCATCGAGGCGCACGCTGGTGACGCTCGAAATCGACGCGGCGGATGCCGATGCCAGCGGCTACGAGCCGGTCTGGAACAGAGGCAGGCTGGCCGGCTTCGTCACCTCCGGCGGCTATGGCCATACGGTCGGCAAGAGCCTCGCCATGGCGCTGGTCGAGCGCGAAGCGGCCGATATCGATACGCCGTTGACAACCCACATCGTCGGCGTCGAAAGAGATGCGCGCGTCATCGCTTCGTCGCCATATGATCCACTGGGCAAGGCGATGCGGGCATGACCGATCGAACCGATGACGTCGGTGCGAAAGACCATTCGATGATCCACATTTCTTTCCGAACATCAGGCCTGTCCGGCACGTCATGACCACACGCTATTCCGCCCTGTCGCTGTTCAAGGAGGGCCTGGCTGGCCAGACCGGCTGGCAACCGGCCTGGCGATCGCCCGAGCCGAAGCCGTCCTACGACGCCATCGTCATCGGCGGCGGCGGCCATGGGCTGGCGACGGCCTATTACCTGGCAAAGAATCACAATATCACCAGGGTGGCCGTGCTGGAAAAAGGCTGGATCGGCGGCGGCAACACAGGGCGCAACACCACTGTGGTACGCTCCAACTACTATTATCCCGAAAGTGTCGAACTCTACGGGCTGGCGCACCAGCTCTATGAGGGATTGTCGAAAGACCTGAACTACAACGTCATGCTGTCGCAGCGCGGCATGGTCAATCTGTGCCACTCGACTGCCGAGATGGAGATCGGGGCGCGCACCGTCAACGCCATGCAGATCAACGGCATCGATGCCGAGCTGTTTTCACCTGACGATGTGCGCCGGGTGGCGCCGATCTATAATTTCTCAGCCGATGCGCGCTTCCCGGTGTTCGGCGGCATCTGGCAAGGCAGGGCCGGTACGGCGCGCCATGACGCCGTCGCCTGGGGCTACGCGCGGGCGGCGAGCCGGCTCGGCGTCGATATCATCCAGAACTGCGAGATCACCGATTTCATCGTCGAGGGCGGCCGCTGCCGCGGCGTCCAGACTTCGCGGGGCGCGATCCGTGCCGAGCGTATCGGAATGGCGGTGGCCGGGCATTCCTCGGTGCTGGCGGCCAAGGCCGGCTTCCGGCTTCCGATCAATTCCTATGCGCTGCAAGCCTGCGTGTCCGAACCGGTCAAGCCGATCCTCGACACGGTGGTGCTGTCGCCCGGCTGCGGCGTCTATGTCAGCCAGTCGGACAAGGGCGAGATCGTCATCGGCGGCGGCCTCGACCGCATTCCTTCCTATGCGCAGCGCGGCAATTTGCCGACGCTGGAGGCGGTGATTGCCGGCGTGCTGGAGATGTTCCCGATCTTTGGCCAGCTCAAGCTGATGCGGCAATGGGCAGGTATCGTCGACGTGGTGCCGGATTCCTCGCCGATCATCGGCCCCTCGCCGCTGCCCGGCCTGTTCCTCAATTGCGGCTGGGGCACGGGCGGCTTCAAGGCCATTCCCGCCGGCGGCACGCTGCTGGCGCAATTGCTAGCGTCAGGCAAACACAACGACATCAGCCGCCCCTTCGATCTCGATCGCTTCGCCACCGGCCGGCTGATCGACGAAGCGGCCGGCTCCGGCATCGCGCATTAGAGGTTTGCCATGCAGCTCTTTCCTTGCCCATTCTGCGGCCCGCGCGACGAAACCGAATTCCACTATGGCGGCGATGCCGGCAATGTCAGGCCGGATGGCATCGACGTGCCGACCGATCGCTGGGCTGGCTACCTCTATCTGCGCGGC
>NZ_RZQI01000331.1:0-6023 GCF_003998335.1 Mesorhizobium sp. M7A.F.Ca.CA.002.05.1.1
CCCACCGCCGTATCGATCTTGGCCGCGCAGGAGGCGCAGTCCATGCCGCCGATCTTGAACCGTGTCTGCCTGATTGTTTCCTGCTTGAGGAGCGTCGTCATCACATCACCTGCCTGTCTTGCCCGCGCGGCGTCGCCGTATGGTCTTGAATGCTGATGTCAGGCATTGTAATTGCTCTAGTGACTAGAGCTTCAAGAGGCAAATTCATGTTTTCCATCGGTGATCTCTCGCGCCGCACCGGGGTCAAGGTGCCGACCATCCGCTACTACGAGCAAATGGGCCTTGTTGCGGCACCCGAGCGCTCGGAAGGCAACCAGCGCCGCTATTCCAGGCAGGAGCTGGAGCGGTTGGCCTTCATCCGCCACGCCCGCGACCTCGGCTTCGCCGTCGAGGACATCCGCTCCCTGATCGAGTTGAGCGGCCACCCCGAGCAGCCCTGCGGCCACGCCGACAAGATCGCCGAGGAGCAACTGATCTCGGTGCGGGAAAAGATTGCCCAGTTGAAGCGGCTCGAGGCCGAGCTCGAACGCATCGCCACGTGCTGCAATGGCCAGACGGTCGGCGACTGCTACGTCATCCGCGCGCTATCGGATCATGCGCTGTGCGCCGATGAGCATGATTGAGAGGTTCGAAGGACAAGCTTACGCGTCAAAGTCGGCGCCGCCCCTCATCTGGCTGCCGCCATCTTCTCCCCGTAAACGGGGCGAAGGACGCTGTCATCAATGGTTTCGCCAATCGCCAACGTTGCAGAGATGGCACCGAGGTCGCGACCAGCCCCTTCTCCCCGTTTACGGGGAGAAGATGCCGGCAGGCAGATGAGGGGCGGCGGCGAGTTCGAAATGAGGGGGTGAACTCAATCCGACGAGATCGCCCTACAGCTCGATCCGGAACCGCAAGCTCTCCGCCCCGCCATAGGCGGCGTCCTCGAAAAAGCGTTCGACGAGCTTGCCGCCATTGGCCAGGATCACCTTGTGCGAGGCCGGATTGCCCGGCTTGGCGGTGATCTCGACGTGAGCCAGGCCGACCGCCCTCGCCTCCTCCAGCATCAGCCGCAGCGCCTCGGTGGCGTAGCCACGCCGTCGCTTCCACGGCACCACCGCATAGCCGATATGACCGAGCACATGCTTCGGCAATTCCGACGTGCCCTTCTGCCAGCGAAAGCCGATCGAGCCCGACGCCTCGCCGTCCCAGATCCAGCGGCGGAAGCCCGGTAGGCGCGGCACCTTTTTGCCGTCTGGCAAACTGATCGCGCCACCCTTGGCCTGGGGATCGTCGAGGTCGGCAAGAAAGGCCACGGGATCCTTTTCGATGGCCGCGAGCTGCTCGCGCGTCGCCTCCATCAGCCGCACATTGTCCGGCGACCAGCCGCGTTCGAGCGCCGCCTTGTAGGACGGCAGATGTTCGAGCGCGGGTTTGACGATTTCGATCATGGTGCACTGGCGGAGACGCGACACCGGCAAGATAGCATCCCTGCCCAGGAAGGCACGGTCCACCAAAGCGCAATCTCTTACGACAAGGCCGCGCTCCCATCGCTGGAAACGCGGCCCCGATCTCATGTCCTTGGGAGGATTGGCACTCCGGCGCGGCTGCGCCGGAGTGCCTTATGCGAGTTCAGGCAATGTCGAAGCGGTCGGCGTTCATCACCTTGGTCCACGCAGCGACGAAATCCCTGGTGAATTTCGCCTTGGCGTCCGCCGACCCGTAGACCTCGGCAAGCGCGCGGAGCTGGGCGTGCGAGCCGAAGATCAGGTCGGCACGGGTGCCGGTCCACTTGACCGCCTTGGTCTTGCGGTCACGCGCCTCGTAGACTTCGTCGGAGCCGGCCGCCGGATCCCAGACCGTGTTCATGCTGAGCAGATTGACGAAGAAGTCGTTGGTCAACGTACCCGGCCGGTCGGTGAGCACGCCGTGCTTCGACTTGGCCGTGTTGGCGCCGAGCACGCGCAGACCGCCGACCAGAACCGTCATCTCGGGCGCGGTCAGCGACAGCAATTGCGCGCGGTCGACCAGCATGGCCTCGACCGACATCGGCTGCTTGCCCCTGACATAGTTGCGGAAGCCATCGACTTTCGGCTCGAGCGCGGCAAAGGAATGGACATCGGTCTGTTCCTGTGAAGCATCCATGCGGCCCGGCGTGAACGGCACCTTGGTTTCGTGGCCGCCGTCCTTCGCCGCCTTCTCGACCGCGGCGACACCGCCGAGCACGATGAGATCGGCCAGCGAGATCTTTTTCCCGCCGGTCTGTGCCGCGTTGAACTCCTTCTGGATGGCTTCCAGCTTCGCCAGCACCTTCGACAGTTCAGCCGGCTGGTTGACGTCCCAATCCTTCTGCGGTGCCAGCCGGATGCGTGCGCCATTGGCACCTCCGCGCTTGTCGGAATTGCGGAACGTCGAGGCCGAGGCCCACGCAGTCGAGACCAATTCGGAGACCGACAGGCCCGATGCCAGGATCTTCGCCTTCAGCGACGCAATGTCCTGCTCGCCGACCAGTTCATGGTCGACCGCCGGGATCGGATCCTGCCAGATCAGCTCTTCCTTCGGCACGAGCGGACCGAGATAACGAACGATCGGACCCATGTCGCGATGGGTCAGCTTGTACCAGGCGCGGGCAAACGCGTCGGCGAAATGGTCCGGATGCTCATGGAAGCGCCGCGAGATCTTCTCGTAGGCCGGATCGGCCCGCAGTGCGAGATCGGTGGTCAGCATGGCAGGCGCGCGGCGCTTGGACGGATCGTGGGCATCCGGCACGGTCCCGGCACCGGCGCCGCCCTTCGGCGTCCACTGATGCGCGCCGGCCGGGCTCGTGGTCAGTTCCCATTCGAAGTTGAACAGATTGTCGAAGAAGTTGTTGCTCCACTTGGTCGGCGTCGTGGTCCAGGTCACCTCGAGGCCCGAGGTGATGGCGTCGCCTGCAATGCCGGAGGCGTGCTTGCTCGACCAGCCAAGGCCCTGCGCCTCGATGCTCGAGCCTTCAGGCTCCGCGCCCACCAGCGAGGCATCGCCGGCGCCGTGCGTCTTGCCGAAGGTGTGACCGCCAGCGATCAGCGCCACGGTCTCCTCGTCGTTCATGGCCATGCGCGCGAAGGTCTCGCGGATGTCGCGTGCCGAGGCCAGCGGATCCGGCTTGCCGTTCGGCCCTTCCGGATTGACGTAGATCAGTCCCATCTGGACGGCGCCGAGATGGCCCTGGAGTTCGCGGTCGCCGGAGTAGCGCTTGTCGTCGAGCCACTTGGTTTCCGAACCCCAATCGACGTCCTGTTCGGGTTCCCAGACGTCGGCGCGGCCGCCAGCAAAACCGAAGGTCTTGAAGCCCATCGATTCCAGCGCGACGTTGCCGGTGAGGATCAGCAGGTCGGCCCAGGAGATCTTGCGGCCATATTTCTGCTTGACCGGCCACAGCAGCCGGCGCGCCTTGTCGAGATTGGCATTGTCCGGCCAGCTGTTGAGCGGAGCAAAACGCTGCTGGCCGGCCCCGGCGCCGCCACGGCCATCGCCGATGCGGTAGGTGCCGGCACTGTGCCAGGCCATGCGGATGAACAGCGGCCCATAATGGCCGAAGTCGGCCGGCCACCACTCCTGCGAATCCGTCATCACCTGGTGCAGGTCCTTGATCACCGCATCGAGATCGAGCGACTTGAATTCCTCGGCATAGTCGAACTCTTCGCCCATCGGATCCGAAAGGTTCGATTGCTGATGGAGAACGCCAAGATCGAGTTGGTTGGGCCACCAGTCACGGTTGCTCCTGCTGGAGGATCCGTGTGCAACGGGGCATTTGCCGGCGCTGGGATCATCGGTCTGTGCGTCCATGTTCTTCTCCGATCGTGGCTGTGTTGAGCTGTTCAACTGCTGCGTGAACAGGGACGTTGGATGTCCCTGGAGGCGGTCCGTTTCATGGCTGGCGCGATGACCATATGCCCGATACGCGACCGAATATGTTGGATGTCCCGTTGCCGCGGGCATGCGCCTCACCAGGCGGTCCCGGCTGCTCCTCATCTTCGTTGCGACTCCTATAGCAAAGCCGCTTCATTAATTTAAGTTGGATTTCCTGATTACAGCGATAAGATGACATTATGACAAACCTGACGCTGAAGCAGTTGCGTTATTTCGAGGCGCTGGCGCGGCACAATCATTTCGGCCGTGCCGCCGATGCCTGCGCGATCTCGCAGCCCGCGATCTCGGTGCAGATCCGGGAGTTGGAGGAAACGCTTGGCACGGAGCTTTTCCAAAGAGGCCCACGCCAGGTCCGGCTGACCAATTTCGGCGAGGAATTCGCCTTGCGCGTTCGCGACATCCTGCGCTCGGTGGATGAGCTGACAGATCTGGCCCGCGCCTCGCGCGACCGGCTGGTGGGACGGTTGCGCATCGGGGTGATCCCGACGATCGCACCCTACCTTTTGCCTGCCATCATCGGCAACCTCGCCCGCATGCATGACGGGCTCGATATCCACGTGCGCGAAACGCAGACGCAGAAGCTGATCCAGGAACTGGCCGACGGCCGGCTCGACGCGGCCATCGTCGCCTTGCCGGTATCGGAAGCGTCGCTGACGGAAATCGTGCTGTTTGCCGAGAACTTCGTGCTGGTCCGGCCCGGCGAGGATGAGGGAAAGCCGGTGCCCAACCGCGAAATGCTGCGCGAGATGCGGCTGCTCCTGCTCGAGGAAGGCCATTGTTTTCGCGACCAGGCGCTGTCGTTCTGCAACATGCATTCGGTGCGCCCAAGGGAGTTGCTGGACGGCAGCTCGCTGTCGACCCTGGTGCAGATGGTCGGCGCCGGCGTCGGCGTCACCTTGATCCCCGAAATGGCCGTGCCGGTGGAGACGCGCTCGGCGGCGGTCTCTATCGCCCATTTCGCCAACCCCCAACCGTCGCGGACGATCGGCATGATCTGGCGCAAGACAAGCCCGATCGCCAAACAGCTGCTGCTTATATCCGAAGTGGTTCGCCAGGCGGCCGAAGCATTGCGCGCGCAGCACGGTTCGGCATCGGTTGCGCAGCCTCCGAATCTGCCGGCAGCGGCCCAATGAAGGCAGGCTGACCTGATCGTCAGCCTGCCGCCTGGAACCGGATTTCGCCCTTGTTGAGGAAGCAGGTCTTGTTGAACAGCGACAGGTCCAGAGCGTTCGGCAACCGCACATCGCTGATATCGGGACATGGCTTCTCCGCCGGATCGTATGACCGATCGATCTGCGAGATGAAGACGAGGATCAGTCCCCTGTCGCGGGCAAAGGCCTTCAGCGTGCGAACCTGCGCCATCAGGTCCGGGTTTTCCCGCTTCTGATCGAGCAGTTGCAGATAATCGATCACCACCAGCGTGCCGCGCGGCGCCGAACCCAATGCCTTGACGATATAGGCGGCACTGATGGCGTCGGAATTATCGAATGTGAACTGGTCGTTGAACTGCACCGGGTCCGCCCCGATGGCGTGAAACCGGTCCAGCACATCCCTTTGCGTATATTCGAGCGTAAAGAACACGCCGCGATGGCCTGATTTCATGGCTTCGACCGCGAGTTCGAGGCTCATCAGCGTCTTGCCGTTTCCGGGTCGCGCACCGACCAGAACCAGGTCGCCGGGCGCAAGTTGCGCAAACAGCATGCCGGCGGGCGCCGCCTCGGCTGCCTTGGCTGCAAGCAGGCTCCAGCTGGTGAACCCTTCCTGTGCTGCAACACGGTCGAGCGCTTCGTGCAGCGCAATCTTGCCCTCGCGAGACAAAAGCCTGGCTTGACGCTTGAGATGGTAGATGGGCGCGGACAACTTCATCGCAAAACCTCCTGGTGCGAGCCGTTTTTGCAATCCCTCCTTATGCCAAGTGCTCGAACAGTCGGTTCGGTGATTGGATAGCGCCCTGCATGAACGATGCTTTCCCGGCGGAGGGAGGTGGCGTGGGCCGCGCCAGAATCAGATGATAGCTCAATCCCTGCGTATCGAAAATCGCGGACCTCCAGGGATCAGGCTCCGGACTCGCGGCTCTTCACGATAGGAATTTTTTCTTGACTTCCTGCCCTCAGCTATGGTACATATTTGTC
>NZ_RZQI01000332.1:0-6011 GCF_003998335.1 Mesorhizobium sp. M7A.F.Ca.CA.002.05.1.1
CCGCCGCTGACCTGCGCGTAGTCGGTGCCGTTGACGGTTGCCCAGCTGAGCGCGCCATCGCCATTGGTCGTGGTGATGCTGCCGCTCGTCGGCAGCTTGAAATCGAGCAGGCCGCCGGTGTGCGTGATCGCGCCGAGGTTGAGCGTCATGCTGCCGCCCACACCGGCTGTCGCGACGATCTGGTTGTTGCCCGCGCTGACGTTCAGACCGTCGAAAGTCTGGCTGTTTGCCACGCCCGCTGCGCCGGTCAGTGTGACCACGCCGCCGGCCAGGTTGAGGCCGGACGAGCCTGAGATGATGTTGCTGGTCGGCGCTCCTGGCGCGGCGAAGTTCAGCGCCAGGGTGCCGCCATTGACCGTGGTGTCGCCGGTATAGGTGTTTGCCCCGCTCAGCGTGAGCGTGCCGGTGCCGCGCTTGATGAGGCCGCCGCCGCTGGTGGCGCCGTCGGCGATAACGCCGGCATAGCTGGTGCTGGCGGCGCCGTTGATCGTCAGATCGGCGCCGTTGAGAGTCACGCTGCCGCCCGCGCCGGCGAGCGACGTGGCCGTGGTATCAAAGCCATTGAGGTCCAGCGTGCCGCCATTGACGACCACCGCGTTGGGCGCGCCGAACGCGTTGGCGCTGCCGGCCCGCAGGGTTCCGCTGGTGACGGTAGTCGACCCGACATATGTGTTGGCGCCGCTGAGCAGCCAGCTGTTTCCCGCCGCGCCGTTCATGACCAGATTGCCGTTGCCGGAAATCGCGCCCGAAAAGGTGTTGCCGCCGGCGAAGCTGCCGCCAAGCGTGAAGGTGTCGCCCGGATTGGCTGGATTGAACGAGGCCGCGCCGCTCAGCGCCAGCGAGCCGGTGCCATCATTGAGGATCGCGCTGGCGCCGTTGAGCGACAGTATGCGGTCGGTGCTGGCCCCCGCGCCGGTATAGGACAATACGCCGGTGTTGAGGTTGATGATTGAGCCTGAACCCAGCGAGCTGGCGGCCCCCTGGTTCGCCAGTGAACTGGCCTTCACGGTAACGGTCTGGATCGTGACGGCACCACCAAAGGTGTTGGCTCCACCCAATGTGATAGTGCGGTTTGTCCCGCCGCCCATGAATATGAAGGGCCGGGTTGCAAGGTTGCTGCTGATGACGCCCAGCACTCCAAGGTCCGCCGTCTGCGCGTTCAGAATGACAGATGCTGCAAACCCGCCGCCCGCTGTCATGTCTCCGGTTACGGTCAGCGTGCCGGTTCCCTGATTTGTCAGGGCGGAGGAGCCGGTGCTAGGCGCCATGTTCCAGCTGCGGTTCGAAGTATCGCCGCTGCCGGTATAGACGGCGGAGGCATTGCGGACGAAGACCGTTCCGTTGGCCACCGTGGTTGCCGCGCCGAGCGCGCTTGCCTCGCCCAGGTTGCCGATCGATGTGAAGTACAGGTTGAAGCTGTCGGTAGCGACCGCCCCGGTGAAATCATTGGTATCATCGCTCAGCACCGTCTGTGCGACCAGGGAAAAGCCGCCGGCGCCGGTGATGTGCGCAGAGCCGACACCTCCTCCAATGGCGGCGGTGCCGGAGAGCAGCGTAACAACGCGGCTAGCGGCGAGCGCGCCAGTGCTTTGCAAAATCGTGCCCGCCGACAAGGTGATGCCATTGCTGGCGGCGCCGAGCGCCGAATCGCCACTGACGTTCAACCTACCCGCGGTCACATTGATACCGCCGCCGAAGGTATTGGCGCCGGTGAGGGTCAGGGTACCCGCTCCCGCCTTGGTCAGTCCCGCAGTGCCGGCCAGAATCGAACTGATGGTTGCGACACCGTTGGTGGTGATCGTCGGGGTGGCACCGGCGAGTGTCAGCGTGCTGCCCGTGACCGTATAGGTCGTGTTGGTGTTGATGGTCAGGCTGTTCGCGGTGATCGGCGCGCCCAGCGTCACTGTGGCGATTGTTCCGCTGGCGCCGCCGAAGATGGCATTGTCGAGAGCGGCGTTGCTCCACGGCGTATAAGGACCACTGACGCCGTCGCTGTTGGGACTCCACCGATTGGAGCTCACGTCCCAGGTCCCAGTGCCGCCAGTTCCGGCCGCCGTGCCGTTGGGATCCCAGTTTCTGTCGGCGGTGGCGGCCGGCCCCGTGGCCAGCGTCATCAGCAGGACCGCTGGCAGGAGCGGGGCGGCCAACGCCCGCGCCGCCGCGGAGGCCGGCTGCGCCATATGAGCGGCGTAGCTCGCCGCTTCGCCCTTCCACTTGGTCATCCGGCCACCGCGCAGTAGCTGGGAGAAGATAGGCCTATCTGCTTGCCTCGCCGCCCGTCCCTTGGGACCCGGTAGCGCTTGAGAGGATGCGCGCCTAGGATGAAGGTGGCCGGCTTTCAGCCTCGGGTCGCCGGCACTGTCGCCGCCGTCCTTCTGGTCATGGATGGTCCCGCCGCAGGCCAACCCAGCCATGTATCCCCCTACATTAGAAAGTCTTAATGCAATGCATCCCAAGGAATCAGGACACTGGCGCCAACATGGGCATGGAAACATCCGGACGTATTTCAAAAAGGTACGACGTTTGACAAAAACGTCCGACGCGCTTTGTTTTGATTAGACACTTCTACCGGAGTGTTACTGGAATATCACAACTCATTATTTCGTAACGCTAATATTGCCTTAACTGATGCCCGAAATCGCACGCTAGATTGAGGATCGAAAGCGGGTCGGGGTCGCGCCCCGGAACTTCCTCATCGCAGCTGTCAAATGACTCTGGCTTGAAAACCCGCTTAGATAGGCAACCTCCGCAATGGTCATGTCTCGGTTCGATAACAGACGCGTGGCGTGGTCGAGCCGGAGGTCCAAAAGGTAGCGATGCGGCGTCATCCCAAAGCTTCGGCTAAACGCTTGGGTGAAATGCTTCGGTGAAAGCTTTGCAAGTGCGGCTAGCTCGCCGACAGATATCTTGCGGGCGAGGTTGATTCGCAGGAACTCCTGCAGTTTCTGCGCGGACTGCCTGGAAAGACCGCCCTTGAACTGCTCCGGCCCGCTGGTTCGTATGGCATATGCGTGAAGCACGTGAATGCCCAGGATCGCGATCAGCTGCTCGACGTGGAAGCGGTTTGCGCCCTCCTTCTTCGTGAGCTCCGTCTTGAGCAGTTGGGCGACACGCAACGCATTGTCGTCCCGTGTGCCCAGGGGCGGAGGCGTCAGCTCCGTTTCCACTGGGCCAAATTGCTGCCTGGCCAGTTCTTTGAGACTGTCGTCCGGGTAGACGATAGTGGCGCTCTCCCGCGCCTGTGATAGACGCAGCCGCGCTTCAAGATGTGCCGGCTTGACAATGATGCTTCCTGCCGGCGCGTCATAGCGCTCGGCCTTGCCCCCTCCAAGTGTGGCACACACGGGTGCGGCCTCGAGACCGACAAAGACAACGTGTTCACTCGCCTCGAAGGTGTGCAGCCCGGGTGGCATGAGGGAATAGGTCGCCCTGCCCCGCTGTGTCGCAATCGTCCACTCACCGGTAATCGAAGAAACAGACTGCAAATCCTGATCGGATGAATTGAAGCCGTCATCAAGCTCGTGATCAGAAGAAATCATGTTAGTCCGTCGGTGTCATGGGCGGCAGGAAACACATTCACGGCATCTATTAGAATTCTCTAATTTATATAACACTCTTCCATGCAGCCTGGCTGAGCGTCTTTACCATTTGGGATGTAAACTGTTCCTCGAATGACCCGGTTCCCGGTCGTTCGATTTTGATTCCACTTAACGATGGTACAGCAGTTCTGTACCACACAAACGCAACGTTTGTGGACCAGAGTTAAGCGGCTCTGCCCAGCGAAGTGGCTGCATCCGACCGCGTCTTGGCTCAATCATCGCCTCTGCCGTCCATGCGATGCTGGGCGAGCGAACGATAGGTTTGCTACGGGCCTCGTCCGTGCAGTAGACGGCTGAAGGAGCGTCTCGCCGATCGCGCTTTTAAGTCGGCACATAGGCTCCGAGTGTCACTCAATTTGACCAAACCCAGCCGCGAAAAAATCCCATCGAAAGATTGCCGCGCACAGATGCCGACGCATATTGGTCGAGGTTTGAACCGCGGTTGGACGCGCGAGCCACAAAATATCCAACGATGGTGACGGACATTGCGTGACTCCGAACAGCGCCCAATCGAGAACCCACCAGAGCAGCAGCGCCTCCGGGGCTTTTGACTAAAGCGTGGAGGACCGGGAGAATGCGAGGTCGAAGCTGGATCCGGCAAATGCGGCTGGCCGAAGCCCAAATGCTCAGGGAACAGATCGTCCGACTGGAAACTGAGCTACTTACCCAGACAGGGGCTGCCAAGCCAAGAAGGCTTACCGAGCTCGGCTACCACATTCATTCCAGCAAATCGCGGCTTCAACGGCTGGAACGCTGCATCTCTGCCCTGCAATCGGCCGATCGGCGGCGAGTAGAACACAGGCCCCAGCAGGTCTAGTGTGTTCCTGCACTAGCTTTGGCCGTCGACATGGACGGCCGTTACCGCCAGGAAGCTCACATCGAACGTCCGCCACTGGATCGAGCTGCCCCTGAGAACTCGGAATGTGCGCTTTTTGAGCGGTACTGAGAGAGATCCTAGCGTCGGGGGTTGGGCGCCAAGCTGCCGTTCACACTTGGAAGTCATGCCGTCGCGCTATCGGGCGCAACGTGCCACTGGGGTCGATCCCTGCAAAGGCATGGAAAAGCCGAAACTAGTATCCCACTTTGTCCATGAGCACCCGCAATTTGGGCTGTGGAGTGACCCAGAAAGTTCGAAAAGCTTCCAGGAACCCCAGGCAAACTGGACTCGGGGCGCGTATGGACTGTCTCAGGGCACGGATTCTTCGGTCTCAGGCCTTCGTTTCGGACTTAGAACGCCTTCAATCACGGTATCGAGCTTGGGCGGGGCCGTGGCATTGGACTCTAAACCCATCCCATTTGCCGCCGTCTCTAGGCCGGGGTACGACGTCGGCGGAAAACCTCTTGCACGCCCGTAAGTGTCTGTCCTCTCTGGATCAGGAGCAATCAAGAACAGCCAACAGAAGGCAGCGCGACCATGCTTGAACCAGATCGTATCATCCGCCTGAAAACCGTTCTTTCCCGGACCGGTCTGTCCCGATCCACGATCTATCGCAAGATCGCCAAAGGCACCTTCCCACGCCAGATTCAGATCAGTATCCCCGGTGCAGGCTGGCATGAATCCGATATCAGTCGCTGGATCTCCAATCCCGTTTCGTGGCGTCCACAAGACCAGGGCGACAAGGCGTGATGAGGGTGATGCACACTGCGCGGAAAACTGGGCTTCATCGAGACGCAGCGGTCACGGCGGCGAGGCTATTGCTTGAGCCCAGTGGGCCATGTCCATTACAAGCGTCGCCGAGGCGAACGAACACGGCAAACCAGAAACGATGGTCGGCCTCACGCTCAACCAAGTCAACTTTGGGTCGAACCGCCCAGAACTGGCCGCTTATCTCCTTTCAGAGCCCGCGCCGAATCGGTGGCCGCCCCTCAGGCTGACAGAGCAAGCGTTCAGCGGAGCGGCCGTGACGCCGGCGATCGATCAGGCTTCCCTTGAGGCAGACAGCTTCCTCTCCGCCTATAAGAGCCGTCAGCTATCGATTACCCGATCGATCCGGCGATCGTCGCCGGATCGATATTTATGGTGTGGCGGGCGAGGTCATCCAACACCGATCGGATATGCGGCCAGGGGAAATCGTCTGGATGTTCCCAGTGCTCACCGTCACGCAGGATGACCTCGAGCTTGGCCAAAATGCCTTCGATGGACGTGGCCACTGTCTGCGGTAGATCCTCCAGAAGTGCGCTTTCGGCTGTTTCCGATTGCCGGATCAGTTCGTCTGTTCTCGAATAGCCGATCTCAGCATCAGCAGCGTCCCAGCGCGCCTGGTGTGCCGCGAAATCTGCAAGCGCCCTGCCCAATTCGACTTCATTTTCAGGAGAGTAGGCATCGTTCAGGCTCTCGATGGAATGGAGCGTCACGTTCGTACCATCGGCAAGTCGCACCTCGGCGCAGGGAAAGCCGACGGTCCTGGCGAG
>NZ_RZQI01000333.1:0-5987 GCF_003998335.1 Mesorhizobium sp. M7A.F.Ca.CA.002.05.1.1
CCCATGTGCCTTCGTCGCACAGCTTGATCGTCTCGTTGGTGACGACCGGCAGCGGCAGGATGGTGGTCTTAGGCACGTCCTTGCCTTCGATCGCCTCGACGGCAAGCTTCAGCGCCAGCGCACCCGAATAAGGCGGCGAGGCGTAGGAAATGCGTTGTGCGCCGGCCGGCGCGTAGGGCGCGGCCGCGCCTTCGACTTCGGTGCCCTCCGGCAGCATCTGGATGCGGCCGCCATTGGAACCTTCGCCGGCGCAAGGCAGGAGTTCGCTGGTCTTCTTGCCAGCCTCGAGCTGCATCGAGTTGGCGGTGAAGCAGCCGACCTGCATCCACAGCCCGTTGATGTCGTCCCAATTGCGGGTGGCCAGGATTTTCGAGAGCTCGGTGCGGGCGACCGCCTGGCTCCACATGCCGACAGCCTCGCCGATGATCTTGATATCAGGATATTTGGCGAAGACTTCCTTGGCGGCTTTTGTCCGCTGATCGTCGACGGATGTTCCCGGGACACCCGTGATGGCGATGATGTTGCCCTTGCCGTTGAGCTTCTTGACCAGCCATTCGGCGGTCACCCTGCCGGCTTCCAGCTGGTCGATGTGGACGTTGTAGGCACAAGGCTCGGTGATCTCGGCGTCGTAGGCAAAGACCTTCACGCCCTTGTCGCAGGCATTCTTGACGACCTGGTTGAGCGCGGTCGGGGAAATCGGATACACGACGATCGCCTCGGCGCCGCTTTGCACCATCGCGTTGATCTGCTGAATCTGGCGTTGCGCGTTGGGGCCAGCGACCTGGACCTGCAGGTCGACCTTGTCGGCCAGGCTCTTGTGGGCGGCCATGGCCTTGACCATGTTGGCCGCCTCCGCCTGCCAATCATTGCCGATGTAGCTCATGCTGAGAAAGATCTTGTGCTTCTCGGCTGCCTGCGCGGCGGACAGGCCGAAGGCGCATGCAGCCATCCCAGCCAGCAGCGCGAGCCGCCGGACTTTCGATCCGATACCCATGTGAAACTCCTCCCAAACAGAACGACCGAATGCCTCCCAAGGGCACAAAACGTAACCCTTGCCATTCGATGCCAGCGACCGTAACATCGTTTGATCAAATATCAATGATGAAATCGTTTATATCAAAACGGGCTATGTCGGCCGCTTGACGTGGCACCACGAACCTTGCATTCCCAGACAAGCAATAGTGTCGCCCTTGGGCGGGAAGGTTGACCGGAGATGGCTGGATCGGCGTTCAGGAAGCCTGGTGTCGAGATCATTCCACTGTCCAAGGAAACTCTGCAGGACCGGGTCTACAATCAGGTCACCGAACTGATCCTCGACGGCAGCATCGTACCGGGCGAGATGGTCACGGTTCAGAGCCTCGCCGACGCCTTTGGCGTCAGCCCGATGCCGGTCAGGGAAGCGCTGCGGCGCCTGACGGCAGCCAACGCGCTCACTGTGGTATCCGGACGCTCCATTGGTATTCCGGCGCTCAGCCGCGAGCGGCTCACCGATTTGCGCAATGTACGTTTTGAGATAGAGGCCATCGCCGCCGGCTGGGCCTCACAGAACCGGAGTGATGCGGATCTTGCGATTTTCGCGCGCGATCTGGACTCACTGGAACGCGCGAATGGCGCGGACGACGTAAAGGCCTATCTCAGGGCGAATTATACCTTCCACTTCGCAATCTACCGAGCAGCGGGATCCGAAACCCTGCTCAAGATCATCAAGGATCTATGGCTGCAGATCAGCCCCTATTTCAATATGCTGCATGGGTCCTACTCGACCGCGAACACATACCATCAACAGATGTTTGCGGCCCTGCGCGACCGGGACGAGCAGGCAGTTCAGGCGGCGGTTCGTGGCGATATCGATGCGGCTTTCGACATGCTGGTCGATCTTTTGAAGTAGCGCCCGGCCCGACCTCCGACCCCTATCACATGCCTCCTATTTCTGGGGATGGCAGAGCAGCGCTCATGCGCACTCAGCGGGCAAGCGCGGGCTTCTTCTGGTGATCTAGAGATCATATCCCGAGCGCGCCATCCATGATTCTCGTGCTACCGGCGGCAGCCGATGACGCGGCGAACGCATCGCATGGTCATTATCGCATTGCCAAAATCTGGTAGCGTGATTATACCAGTTGATCAGTTGACGACGCGCGATGCCGTCGCCGAAGAACAGGAGTGGTGACCAGATGACAACGATTGCGCTGTTCGGGGCTGGCGGGAAAATGGGCTACCGCCTGTCGACCAATTTTCGCGGGTCGCCCTACACGATACGCCATGTCGAGGTCAGCGATGCCGGCCGCGAACGGCTGAAGACCGGACTGGGTTTCGATACGGTCAGTGCCGACGAGGCGCTCAAGGACGCGGATGTGGTGATCCTGGCCGTTCCCGACACGCATATCGGCAAGGTAGCGGCCAGCATCGAGAGCAAGCTGGCGCCAGGCACGATGGTGGTGGTGCTCGACGCGGCGGCACCTTTCGCCGGCCATCTGCCGAAGCGGCCTGACCTCACCTATTTCGTCACTCACCCCTGCCATCCGCCGATCTTCAATGACGAGACCGACATGGCAGCCAAGAAGGACTATTTCGGCGGCGTGAAGGCCAAGCAGCACATGGTCAGCGCCCTGATGCAGGGCCCGGAAGAGGACTACGCCAAGGGCGAGGCGATCGCGAAGATCATATGGGCGCCGGTGATGCGTTCGCACCGCGTCAGCGTCGAACAGATGGCGCTGCTCGAGCCTGGCCTTTCGGAGACGGTGTGCGCCTCGTTGCTGGTGGTCATGAAAGAAGCCGTCGACGAGGTCGTGGCGCGCGGCGTCGACCAGCAGGCGGCACTCGACTTCCTGCTCGGCCATATGAACGTGCTCGGCGCCGTCATTTTCGGCGAGACCAAGGGCGTTTTCTCCGACGCATGCAACAAGGCGATCGAGTTCGGCAAGCCGGTGCTGATGCGTGACGACTGGAAGCGCGTGTTCGAACCGGAAGAGATCGCCGCCAGCATTCAGCGGATCACCTGAGAGAAGACAGGTGCTTGACGCAGCACCTCGAAGGCCCGGCATGCCATTGCCGATCCTCGGTTTTGGTAGCTCATCAGGTACATGTCACCTGAATTTGTGGTTGACTCATCATACCAGTTGGCTTAGCTGTTCATGGCTCGGATCGACAAGGTTTCGCAGGGAGCACGATGCCTGGGCAAGTGGAGGATGGCTGGGGAGCAACGATCCGTCCTGGGTAAGCCGGCAACGGTTTTCGACCCAAGCGATCCGCGGCCCGCGCTGCCTGACGAATTCGGATGCAGACAAAGCCATTGGCCGATCAAGGCAATTTTTCAAACGGGAGGACTTCATGAAACTCACACGCAGAATGACGCTTGCGGCTTTCGCCGGCATGCTGGCGCTTGGCACGGCAGTGCCCGCCTATGCGGCGGATCTCATCGCCATTATCACGCCCTCACACGACAATCCGTTCTTCAAGGCGGAAGCCGTCGGCGCGGAAGCCAAGGCCAAGGAACTCGGCTATGAGGCGCTGGTGCTGGTCCATGACGACGACGCCAACAAGCAGTCCGAGCTGATCGACACCGCGATCGGCCGCGGTGCCAAGGCGATCATCCTCGACAATGCAGGCGCGGACGCCACCGTCGCCGCCGTGCAGAAGGCCAAGGATGCGGGCATTCCGTCCTTCCTGATCGACCGCGAGATCAACGCCACCGGCGTGGCCGTGGCGCAGATCGTCTCCAACAACTACCAGGGCGCCCAGCTCGGCGCGCAGGAATTCGTCAAGCTGATGGGCGAGAAGGGCAATTTCGTCGAACTGGTCGGCAAGGAATCCGACACCAATGCCGGCATTCGTTCCAAGGGTTATCACGACGTCATCGATGACTATCCGGACCTGAAGATGGTTGCCCAGCAGTCGGCCAACTGGAGCCAGACGGAAGCCTATTCCAAGATGGAATCGATCCTGCAGGCCAACCCCGACATCAAGGGCGTGATCTCCGGCAACGATACGATGGCGATGGGCGCCTATGCGGCACTTGCCGCGGCGAACCGCAAGGACGTCATCGTCGTCGGCTTCGACGGATCGAACGACGTACGGGACTCCATCGCGTCGGGCGGTATCAAGGCAACCGTGCTGCAGCCGGCCTTCGCGCAGGCGCAGATGGCGGTCGAGCAGGCCAACGACTTCATCAAGAACAAGAAGTCGCCGGCCAAGGAAAAGCAGTTGATGGACTGCGTTCTGATCAATGGCGACAATGCCGCCAAGCTGGAGACCTTCGCGCTGACGAACTGAGCCAGCGTGATTTCAATAGCGAGGGGCGAACATCGGTTTTCGCCCCTCGCCGCCATTTTCCGTGGGCCGCCCACGATGCTGAACGACAGGCCGCCATGCTGAACACCAAGCCGAACTGGCCGACCCTTACCGTAATGGTCGGCATCAGCCTGACCGCCTGCAAGATCCTGCCTACGAAATCGGAAGCCGGAGACAACGCTCCCGCCTTCAATCCAGACAAGATGGTCGAAGAGACATGGGCGGCAAAGGTCGTGCCCTATCTCCAGCAGAAAGCCGGACCGTTTGCGCAGGTTCACACCCTGGCGACAACCGATCCATCGGCTGCCGGCGCCAAATACGGCAATCCGAACAAGCAGGCGAATTCGCCTTGGACTTTCGCGGTTCGCCTGGAAGGCAAGATCGTCACGGCCAACACGCAGTCGCGGGCAGCAACCGTCGACGTCGATATCGACGGCGACGGCAAAGCCGATGCACGAGTGCAGATCGGACCGGCGGTGCGCGGTACCGCGCTGCGCGACAGCCTGGACTTCATCCAGTTCAACGACTTCACCAACCAGATCGACTTCGCCCAGTTCGGCAAGGCGTTCAACGCTTATGCCGACAAGACGGTGCTCTCCAAGCTGCCACGCGATGCGCTGGAAGGCCGCAGCGCCAAGGTGCTCGGCGCCTATACGCTGGGGAGCGGCCAGGACCTGCCGCTGGTGACGCCGGCGGAGGCAGAGATCGGGCCGAAACCATGAGCGCGACAGCTGAGCGCGAAATCATCCTGAAGCTCGAGGACGTCTCCAAGGTCTATTCCGGCACCGTTGCGGTCAAGCGCGCCAATTTCGAGGTGCGCAAGGGCGCGGTCAACGTGCTGGTCGGTGAAAACGGCGCCGGCAAGTCGACGCTGATGAAGATCATCGCCGGTGTCGAACGGCCGACCGCCGGCCGCATCCTGCTGGAAGGTGAAGAGGTTTCCTTCTCCTCGTCCGCGGACGCGGTGAACCGCGGCATCGGCATGGTGTTCCAGGAGCTGAACCTGTTCGGCAATATGTGCGTCGCCGAGAATATTTTCGCCACCCGGGAGATCACCAACCGCTTCGGCAAGATCGACCGCGAGCAACAGGAAAACCGCGCTGCGGAATTTCTGGAACGCCTGCAAGCCGGCATACGGCCAGACATGCTGGTTGAGGATCTGCGCATCGGTCAGCAGCAGCTGGTCGAGATCGCCAAGGCGGTCTCGCTCGACGCGCGCATCCTGATCATGGACGAGCCGACCTCGGCGCTGAGCGCTGCGGAAGTCGAGATCCTGTTCAAGGTGATCGCCGACCTCAAGGCACGCGGCGTGGCGATCGTTTATATCTCGCACCGGCTCGAAGAGCTGATCCGCATCGGCGACTACATCACCGTGCTGCGTGACGGCCGCATCACCGGCCAGGAAGAGATGAAGAACGTCGACACGCAATGGATCGTTCGCCAGATGATCGGCTCCGACGCCAAGGACTTCGCCAAGGCCGACGGCCATCTTCCGGGAGAAGAGATTTTTCGTGCCGAGGAGATCTGCCTGCCCCGCGCCACCGGCGGACTTGCCGTCGACCATGTCTCGTTGTCGCTGCGTGCCGGCGAGATCCTCGGCATTTACGGCCTGATGGGCGCCGGGCGCAGCGAGCTGTTCGACTGCATCATGGGCCGTCACGGCCATTCGACGGGCGAGATCTTCATTGGCGGTATAAAGG
>NZ_RZQI01000334.1:0-5946 GCF_003998335.1 Mesorhizobium sp. M7A.F.Ca.CA.002.05.1.1
TCCGTCAACTGTTCGAAGCGCTGCGCCATGTCGGCGATCGCCTCGTTATCCGACATCTTGCCGGCCAGCCATTGTTCGGCCGCATGGACGAAGATGGTGCGGCCGACGGCAAAGCCCTTGACGATGGGCGCCTTGGCGGTGGCGGCGAACGCCGCTTCCAGCTCGTCCTGCGGCGCTTCCAGGCCCAGCAGCACGACGCCGCGGCACCACGGGTCGTGCTTCAGGATGACGGCCTCGATCTTCGCCCAGGCGCCGCTCGACGCCTGCGGCTCGAGCTTCCACCAGTCCGGCTTGATGCCGAGCGCATAGAGTTCCTCCAACGCGCGCGGGATCGTCGTGTCGTCGAGCTTGCCATGTTTGCCGGCAATGATCTCGATGAGAAGTTCCCTGCCGACCTTCCGCGCGCCTTCGAACAGGGCGCGCAACTTCTGCTGCTGTTCTTCCTTCAGCGCCGCCGGATCGTCGGGGTGATAGAAACACAGGCATTTGATGCAATGGTCGACCGGCCATTCGACAAGCTGCGAGCCGATGTCCTGCGAGAATTCGAAGCGCAGCGGCCGCGAACCCGGCAACTCTACCGGCCGCCCGAGCCAGGCGAAGGAATGCCTGGCGAATTCGAACATTGCCTTGCGGCCGTGTTTCTCGTCGATCAGCATGCCGTAGCCGTCGCGGCCGGCGGCGACCTTCGCAGCCGCCTTGACTGCCAGCACCTTGAATTCTTCGATCCGTGCCGGATCGGCGCCGGCCTTCGCCGCCACATCCTCGAGCTGCACGCGGTGGTCGCACGCGAGCGCCATCAGCGAGGGAATGTCGCGCCGGCGCGTCGTTGCCCAATGGATGTGGTTGATCGCCTCGTCCTTGCGCAACGCCAGATGCTCGCTGCCGTGTTTGAGGAAGAACCGCAGTTCTTCGAAGGTCGGATATTCCGGCGCGCAGAGCAGACGCGACACGGCGAAGGCGCCGCAGGCATTGGCCCAGGTCGCCGCTGTCGCATGATCTTCGCCACCCAGCCAGCCGCGCAGGAAACCGGACATGAAGGCATCGCCGGCGCCCAGCACATTGTAGATCTCGATCGGAAATCCCTTGCCGACGACACCGTCCTCGAGATCGTCGCTGATCGGTCCGTCATAGACGATGCAGCCCATGGCGCCGCGCTTCAGGACGATGGTGGCGGACGACAGCGAGCGGATCGTCTTCAAGGCGCTCAGGCAATCGTCGGCGCCCGACGCGATCATGATCTCCTCCTCGGTGCCGACGATGAGGTCGCAATCGGGCAGCACCGTCTTCAACTGCGCCGAGACCCGGTCCGATTTCACATAGCGCTCGAACCCTTCGGCATGGCCGGCAAGGCCCCACAGGTTCGGCCGGTAGTCGATGTCGAACACCACCTTGCCGCCCTTGGCCTTCATGATGCGGATCGCCTTGCGCTGCGCGGCATCGCTGTTGGGCCTGGAAAAATGCGTGCCGGTGACGACGATCGAGCGCGCCGAGGCGATGAAGGCCTCGTCGATGTCTTCCGGCGCCAGCGCCATGTCGGCGCAGTCCGAGCGATAGAAGATCATCGGCGAAACGCCTTCGTCCTCGACCGACAGCAGCACCAAGGCGGTAAGCCGCTCCTTGTCGGTCTTAAGGCCGTCGACATTGACGCCTTCACGCGTCAGCTGCTCGCGGATGAAGCGGCCCATCTGCTCGTCGCCGGCGCGGGTGAGCAGTGCGGAGCGCAGGCCGAGCCTGGCCGTGCCGACCGAGATGTTGGCCGGGCAGCCGCCGACCGACTTGGCGAAGGAGGTGATGTCCTCCAGCCGCGAGCCGATCTGCTGCCCATAAAGGTCCACGGAAGCGCGACCGATAGTGATAACGTCGAGCGGCGCGTATTCAGCGTCCACGGCTTCGCTCATTGGAACCTCCCGTCGGCCTTGTTGTGTTGGGGTACACGCGCGAGCGGCAGCGTGGCGCCGGGAATATGAAATAATAATTCCAATCCATAGTCAATATGGAATGAGTGTTCCTTCCGTGAAAAGTGTCTTTTCGGCGATGGATCAGGCCTTGCGCTTGCGGCCCGTGTCGCGTCGCTTCTCGCCGACGCCGACGGTCAGCGCCATGGCCAGCGCCATTGTCGCCGACAGCGAGCGGAAGCCGGCGAAATCGGCCTCTGCAACCTCGAACCAGACCTTGGCGAACTGGGCGAGCGGCGAAAACGAGCTGTCGGTGATGGCGACGATCGGCACGCCCTGTTCCGAAATGCTGCGCGCTTCCTCGATCGTGGCCGGTGCGTAGGGCGAGAAGGAAATGGCGATGACGGCATCCGCCGGCGTGGCGAAGCCGATCATCTCGGCATTCAGCCCGGCCGCCGATTCGATCAGCTGGTTGCGGATCTTCAGCTTGCCCAGCGCATAGGCGATGTAGGACGCCACCGGATACGAGCGGCGCTTGGCCAGCACGTAGATGGTCTCGGCCTTCGCCAGCAGGGAAATGGCGTCTTCCAGATGCGCGTCGTCCAGCGTGCGCGAAATGTCGTTGAGCGAGGTGCTGGCGGCGGCGACGAAGCCGTCGAAGATCGACCGATGGCCGGCGCCGCCCTCTGCCTTGGCGCGCAGCGCCTGCAGCCTTTCGTCATAGGATGAGTTGCGCTCGCGCAGCCGTTCGCGAAACACCTGCTGCAGGCTGGTGAAACCATCGAAGCCAAGCTGCTGGGCAAATCGGATCAGGGTCGAAGGCTGCACGCCGGCCGAAGCGGCGATGCTGGCGGCGGTGCCGAAAGCGATATCGTCGGGATTGTCGAGCGCATGGGCAGCGATCTGGGCGATGCGCTTCGGCAGGCTTTCGCGCCGCTCCAGGATGGTGGTGCGCAGCGTCTCGAAATCGCGAGGTACCCGTTCGTCCATCGTCGCTCTGTCCAGGCTCATACGTGAAGCGTCCTCTGTGCATCATCATAGCGAGCCTGCGCAAGAACACCATAAAAAATGAGGCAGACATTCCATTCCAAGAGAAAATGGACTAATTCATCCACGCAGCGCTTCAAGCAGTGGAGAAACGGAAAATGGTCGGCGTCGGTCTCATCGGTACGGGTTTCATGGGCAAGTGTCATGCCATCGCATGGAGTGCCGTCAGCGCCGTCTTTCCCGACGTTGCCAAGCCACGGCTGGTCCATCTCGGCGAGGTCAATGAAGAGCTTGCCCGGCGCAAGGCGGGCGAGTTCGGGTTCGCCAAGGCGTCGGGCGACTGGCGTGCCGTCGTCAACGATCCCGAAGTCGATATCGTCTCGCTGACCACGCCCAACCAGTTCCATCCGGAAATGGCCATCGCCATCCTCGAAGCCGGCAAGCATCTGTGGTGCGAAAAGCCGATGGCGCCGAGCTTTGCCGAGGCCGAGGCGATGGCAGCGGCGGCGAGAAAGTCCGGCAAGATCGCGGCGCTCGGCTACAACTACATCCAGAGCCCGGCCATCCGCCACATCGGCGCTTTGCTGGAAGAGAAGATCATCGGCGAGGTCAACCATCTGCGCATCGAGATGGACGAGGACTTTATGGCCGACCCAGAGGCGTTGTTCTTCTGGAAGCACGAAGCCGCGTCAGGCTATGGCGCGCTCGACGATTTCGCCGTGCATCCGCTGTCGCTGGTCTCAGCCCTGTTCGGCCGCGTCGCCAGTGTCATCTGCGACATGGCCAAACCCTATGCCGATCGCAAGCTGGCCAGCGGCGGCCGCCGCGCTGTGGAGACCTACGACATAGCCAGCGTGCTGATGCATCTGGAAAGCGGCATTGCCGGCACGCTGCTGGTCAACCGCTCGGCCTGGGGCCGCAAGGGCCGCATCGCCGTCCAGATCTTCGGCTCGAAAGGGTCGATCCTGTTCGACCAGGAACGATCGAACGAATTCCAGCTCTATCTCACATCAGATCGGCCGACCGAGCAGGGCTACCGCACCATCCTGGTGGCGCCGCACCACAAGCCCTATGACCTCTTCGTGCCGGCGCCAGGCCATGGCCTCGGCTTCAACGACCTCAAGATCATCGAGTGCCACGAACTGCTGACGCGGCTTGAAGGCAGGCCGGCACGGCTCATCGAATTCGCCGAAGGGCTGGAGATCGAGCGCACGGTGCACGCGATGGCGCGCTCCTTCGAGGAAAAGCGCTGGGTGGACGTGCGGTGAGGCGGCGGCTCACCTTCTCCCCTTGCGGGAGAAGGTGGCCTCGCGAAGCGAGGTCGGATGAGGGGTGCTCCAGGGAACACCAACGTCTCACTCCGCTGGAACACCCCTCATCCGTCTCGGCGCTGCGCACCGATCCACCTTCTCCCACAAGGGGGAGAAGGGAGAATCGCGTCAGCCGCCAACCGCCGCATTGATCTCCCATCCATTCACCCAGACCTGCCGCAAGCGGTCGCCTTCGCCCTTGAACCGCAACCCCGTCGCCTGGCAATCCTCGATCCGGTCGCTGCGGAAATTGCGGATCGCCTGGCGCAGCTCGCACCAGGCGACGATGTTGGCGGTTTCGGCGTAGTAGATGAGCGCGATCGGGCGGACGAGGCGCTCGGAGGCCCGGCCCATCTCGTCGCGATATGAGAGATCGAGCTTCTCCTCGTCGCGGATGGCGCGTCGCACCAGCGCCAAGTCGATCGCGCCGGTCGAGGGCGCGGCGAATCCCCACGCATGCAGCGCATTGGCGTCGAAGGCCTGGCGCAAGGGTGGTGGCACCGCCCCGGCGATCTTGGCGCTGACGCGCTTGGCCGCCTGCTTGAGCTCGCTGTCTCCGGTGCGCTCCAGCAGCGCCAGCGACAGGACGATCGCCTCCATCTCCTCGATCGAGAACATCAGCGGCGGCAGGTCGAAGCCGGGGCGCAGGATATAGCCGATGCCGCGGCCCCCTTCGATCGGAACGCGCATCGCCTGCAGCGCTGCGATGTCGCGATAGATCGAGCGTACCGTCACTTCCAGCCGCTCGGCAATCGTCGCCGCCGTCACCGGCTGCCGCGCCAGCCGCACGATCTGGATGATCTCGAACAGGCGTGACGCCTTGCGCATTTTTTCCCCGGGTTGCGAGCCCAATTGACACAGCATTGTCAGTTGGGCTGACCTATAGGAGCGCCTATCGACTTGAAAATCAACAGGTTCCGCTGCGGTTTGGCGGAGCGAGGCGGCAGGCAACTGACATGGGCTATGCGGAAAATCTCTGGCTTTTCTTTATCCTGCTGTTCGGCATCATCGCCGTTCCGGGCATGGACATGCTCTTCGTGCTTGCCAATGCACTGACCGGCGGGCGCGACAGGGGTCTCGCCGCGACCGGCGGCATCATGGTCGGCGGCATGGTGCACACGCTGAACGGCGCCATCGGCGTCGGCCTGCTGATGCATTTCGTGCCGATCCTGTTCAAGCCGCTTCTGCTTGCCGGCGCCGCCTACATGGCCTTTATCGGCATCACGCTGATGCGCAGTTCCATCACTGTCGGTCAGGAAGGGCCTGCCGGCAGCCGGTCCGCATGGAAGGCCTTTCGCCAGGGTTTTGTGACCTGCCTGATCAACCCGAAGGCATACCTGTTCGTGCTTGCCGTCTACCCGCAGTTCCTGAAACCGGACTACGGTCCGATCTGGATGCAGGCGACGGTCATGGGGCTGCTGACCGTGGCCACCCAGGCTGCGATCTATGGCGGACTGGCGATCACGGCTGGCCGCAGCCGCAACCTTCTGATCGCCAATCCGCGGGCGACCATTTTTGCCGGCCGGGCGGCCGGACTGCTGCTCTTTGCCGTGTCGGTGTTCACGGCATGGGAAGGATTAAGGGCGGCGTAGGATTTCTTGCGAAGAAGACCCCCACCTCTAACCCCTCCCCCACAAGGGGGAGGGAGACTCCCGCCGGCGCTGACAATGGCAAACTGCCGAGGCTTTCAGACGTCAAGGTTCGAGTAGGAGTGCGGCAGCGTTCCCTCCCCCTTGTGGGGGAGGGGTTAGAGG
>NZ_RZQI01000335.1:0-5931 GCF_003998335.1 Mesorhizobium sp. M7A.F.Ca.CA.002.05.1.1
CCAAGGGACAGCCGGCGGGCTTCGAGGGCGTCGGCATTGTCGTCGCCAGCGGGGACGAACCCTATCCAAAAGGCCTGATCGGCAAGCGTGTCGCTTTTGCCACGGGCGTCACCAATTGGGGCTCTTGGGCCGACTATGCCGTAGCCGAGGCCGATGTTTGCATCCCGCTGCTCGACACCGTTCGCGACGAGGATGGCGCGGCGATGATCGTCAACCCGCTCACCGCGCTCGCCATGTTCGACGTCGTCAAGAAGGAAGGCGGAAAGGCCTTTATGATGACCGCCGGCGCCAGCCAGCTCTGCAAGCTGATCATTGGCCTGGCCAACGGAGAGGGCTTCCGGCCGATCGTCACCGTGCGCCGCGACGACCAGATCGCGGCGCTGAAAGCGCTCGGCGCGGCGCACGTCCTCAACGAAAAGGCGCCGGATTTCAAGGCGGCGCTACGCGAGGTGGTGAAGGCTGAGCAGCCGCGCATCTTTCTCGACGCGGTGACCGGGCCGCTGGCTTCCGCCATCTTCGACATTATGCCGAAGCGGTCGCGCTGGATCATCTACGGGAAGCTCGATCCCGAAGCCACTGTTATCCGCGAGCCCGGCCAACTGATCTTCCAGCACAAGCGTATCGAAGGTTTTTGGCTGAGCGAGTGGATGCGCCAGTTCCAGGATCGCCGCGGCCCGGCGATCCTGGAAGCGCAGAAGCGTTTTTCCGACGGGCGCTGGTCGACCGACGTGACAGCGGTGGTGCCGCTTGCCGAGGCCATGACGCGGGTGCCGGCGGAACTGGCCAAGCCGAACGGCAAGGTGTTCATCCGGCCTTAGGCCAATTCGAAAGGTTCGAGAAGCTTGGACGCGAGGGGGCCTCGGAGTGCTTTGCGTCAGAGATCGCCGGTTATCCGCCGCCTCGGGACCGTCAGGCCGATACCCGCGTCCATCAAGCCCCCTATGCCATGCCGCTGCGTCCGTGATATGCCGCCGCCATCGAATGCCGGGACAGGCTGGACCGAGCTTGTTCCGGGATTGTGTGGGGTGCCTTGATGACGATTTCCAAGCCGGTTTTCGACCGTTTGGGGTTTGGCCTGTGGATCGGAGCGTTCCTGGTCGTTCTTGCCATGGTCCTGCGGTCGCCGTACACGCGGACGGTATGGAAGGCCTATATAGACGGCAGCGAGGCGCTTCTGGCCGGTCTGCCGCTCTACGACACCCAATCCGAGATGGGGTATCTCTACGCGCCGGCCTTTGCCGCGCTCTACACTCCGATAGTCAAGCTCGGTCCGCATCTGGGCGGCGTGGTGTGGCACTCCCTCGGGTTTGCGGTGCTGACCTATGCCGCGATGCGGCAGGTGCGCAAGCTCGGTGGTGGCGAGTTGATGTGGCTGCTTTCTTTCGGCCTCTTCCTCGCTTTGCCGATGGCGCTCGGCGCGATCCGCAACGGTCAGGCGACGATCCTTTTGACCGCCGCTTGCTGGCTTCTCACATTGTCGGCGCTGGAAGGGCGACGGGCGGAGACGTTCTTCTGGGCTTCGCTTGCCATCATCGCCAAGCCGACCGCGATCATAATGCTGTTGTTGGTAGGAGCCCTTCGGCTTCGGTTGATACCGGTGCTGGTGCTGGCGGTGCTGTTCGTGCTCGCACTGCCTTACGCTTTTGCTCCCGCCGGCTATCTCAACGATCAGTATCGTGTCTTCGCCCAGATGTTGACCTCCATGGCCGTCGACAATACCAGCCATTTCGTGTCCACCGATTTCACGGCACCGTTCACCACGATAGGGCTGCCGATACCGGAATTCGGCGCAACGATCGTGCGCATGGTCATGGCCCTCCTTACGCTTTCAGCCGTCATCTGGTTCGACCGCAGGCTCGAAGGGGGAAAGGCAGCGCTGGCGATCTTCCTGACGGCCACTTTCTACATGTGCGTCTTCAACCCGCGCGTCGAGCCCAACACCTTTGCCATGATCGCGGTACCAGCCGGTCTTGCCATCGCCCTGTTGTGGCGCGAAGAACGAGGCGGCGTCCTCGCCTCGGTGCTGTCGATGACGCTGTTCGTGACCGGGCTGAGCGGCGTCGAGCGCCATGTGCACGATTTCCTCTTCCCCTGGTTCCGGCCGGTGGCCGTCACTTTCATCGCCGGTTCGCTGATCTGGTGGTTCTGGGCCAAGGCACGGGAAAAGGTGGTGAATGCGGGAGTCGCGAATGGCTGAGTTGCGACAGAGCCTCGATATCGTTGCGCCATTCTTCAACGAGGCGGCTTCGGCATCGGCCTTCGCGCGCCTGCTCGGCGAGCTCGAAGCGGCCGTGGCACAGCGCTTCGGCATGACCGTGCACAAGATCCTGGTCGATGACGGCAGCCGTGACGACGGCGCCGGACGATTTTCGCAGGCGCTGACGGGATCGTGGGAGATCGTCCGCCTCAGCCGCAATTTCGGCAAGGAAGTCGCTGTGCTCGCCGGCCTCGACCAGTCGCGCGGCGACATGGTGCTGATCATGGACGCCGACCTCCAGCATTCCCTGGACATCAGCCTGAAGCTGATCGCCGAGCTGGTGAACCATCCCGACATCGACGTCGTCTATGCCCAGAACGACCGCCGCGAGGCGAGTTGGCGGCGCAGCCAGCTTGCACGGCTTTTCTACAGCCTGATCAACAGCAGCCAGCGTTTCGACATTCCTGAAAATGCCGGCGACTTTCGCGTCATGCGCGGCGCCGTGGCGCGCGCACTGACCAGCCTGCGTGACAAGCGTCGCTTCAACAAGGGCCTGTTTGCCTGGGCGGGCTTTCGCCAGAAAGCATTGCCCTATTCGCCGGAAGGCCGCGCCAGTGGCACATCGAAATGGAGCCGGCTCAACCTGATCGCCTTCTCGCTCGAAGGGTTCACCTCGTTCTCCGTCATTCCGCTGCGCCTGATCAGTCTTAGCGGGCTGCTCGCGGCGTTGGCCGGCGCGCTCTATGGTGCAAAGGTGTTCTTCGAGGTGATCTTCTACGGCATTGCCGTTCCGGGCTACCCCAGCCTGCTGGTTGCCGTCGTTCTGCTCGGCGGCCTCAACCTGACCCTGCTTGGCCTGATCGGCGAATATGTCTGGGTGACGCTCAGCGAGAGCAAGGATCGGCCGGTCTATCTCGTGCGCGATGTCGTGCGCAGCGATGCCTCCGCCGACCGGCCGGAGCCGGGCTCTTCGAACAGATGACGCGGCGCATTCGCCTGATCGCCGACGATTACGGCCTGGCGCCTGGCGTTTCCGCCGGGATTCTCGATCTTCTCGATCGGGGGCGCCTGACCGGCACCAGCTGCATGACCGGCTTTCCCGAGTGGGCAAAGGAGGCAGAGCGCATAAAACCGCTGTGCGGCCGGGCTGCGGTTGGGCTGCACCTCACCTTGACCGACCAGTTGGCCGTCACCGGCCGGTCGGCCCTGGCGCCGGAAGGCCGGCTGCCACCGCTCCGCGCACTGGCCTTGCCTGTTCTGCGCGGCCGCATCGGCGCCCGCCATGTCCATGCCGAGCTTGACGCCCAGTACAGCCGCTTCGTCGAGGCGCTTGGCCGCCGCCCCGATTTCGTCGACGGGCATCAGCATGTGCATTTCCTTCCCGTCGTGCGCACATGGCTGTGCGCACGGTTTCCAGAAGGCGCCGACAGGCCGGCCCTGCGCGGCGCCCCGACGCTGGCCGCGGGAGCGAAAGTCGCTGCGATTGCCGCGCTCGCCGCCGGGTTCAACCGCTCGATGCAGCGCGCGGGCTTCACCGTTTTCCAGCCGCTCGCCGGCATCTATGACTGGCGGCAACCGGAAAAGTTCGCTGCGGTTCTGCAGGCCGCCGTCGAAGGGTTGCCAGAGCGAGGGCTGTTCATGTGTCATCCCGGCCATGTCGACGAGACGCTGCGCGCGCGCGACATGATGCAAGGTGTGCGCGAGGTCGAATTCGCGGCCCTCGCATCGGACGCGTTCGGAGCCAGCCTGGCCCGCGCCGGCGTCGAGATCTTGGACGGCAAGAGATGAGCGACGCCGATCGGCCCCAGCGTTCGGCCGGCAGCAAGATCGTCCGCTTCGCCATTGTCGGACTGGCGAACACGGCCATCGACCTTGCCAGCTTTTTCCTGCTGCTCAAGCTCGGGGTTCCGCCGGTGCCGGCCAACATCGCTGCCTGGTTCGTCGCCGTCACCTTTTCCTTCGCGGCGAACGGCTTGTGGTCGTTCGAGCGCAATCGAGCCATCCGTTTGCATGACGCGTTCCTTCGTTTCGCCACGCTTGGAGCGCTGATTTCGCTCGGTGTCTCCAGCCTCTCGATCGCGCTGTTCGCCGGCATCATCGGGGTGTGGCCGGCGAAAATCGGCGGCGTCGTGGTGGCGGCGGTGCTGAATTTCCTCGCCGCGCGCTGGTCGATCGAAGGCCGGTTCTTGAGATAGGCGGAATTATTTTTCTTACGAAATTCCGGACGAAGAACCGCTACACACTTTTCCTGGGATTTCTATTCAGCCGGCTCCACATTGGTGTAGGCGGCTTCCTCCAACTCGCGCTTCAGTCGGGCTTCCTCGTGGGTCTTCGGCGTGACGAAGCGGCCAAGCAGGAGATAGGCGACCGGCGTCAGGAACAGCGTCGAGACGGTGGCCAGCCCCAGGCCGCCGACGATGACCCAGCCGAGCGCGACGCGCGCCTCGGCACCGGCGCCGCTCGCCAGCACCAGCGGCAGGCCGCCGAGCACGGTGCAGATCATCGTCATCATCACCGGCCGCACGCGGATGATCGAGGCCTGTTCGATCGCCTCGCGCACGCCAAGCCCGCGGTCGCGCAACTGGTTGGCGAATTCGACGATCAGGATGCCGTTCTTGGCCATGACGCCGACCAAAAGCACCAGGCCGATCTGGCTGTAGGCGTTGAGACTGGTGCCCGAGAGGAGAAGCGCGAAAATCGCACAGGCCAGCCCTAGCGGCACCGTCGCCATGATGATGACGGCGCTGACAAAACTTTCGAACTGGGCGGCCAGCACCAAAAGGATGATGACCAGCGCGAAGCCGAAAATGGTGACCATGGCGCTGTTGGTCTCGCCCAGCGTCGCCGCCTCGGCCAGCGGCAGGATGCGGCTGCCTGGCGGCAGCAGCGGCGTGGCGATTTGCTCGGCGCGGGTGAGCGCATCGCCAAGCGCGAAGTCGCCGCTGAGGTTGGACGTGATCGCCACAGAGGGCTGCTGCTGTTCGCGCGACAGCGACGGCGGCACGGCGCGTTCGGTCAGCGTGGCGATGGTCGACATCGGCACGAAACGTCCGTCGGCTGTTTTCAGGAAGATGTTCTCCAGATCCGTCGGATCGTTGATCGGATTGGTGGTCGAGACCAGCTTCACGCCGTAGCTGCGGTCGGCGATGTAGACGTCGACGACGTCGTTGCCGTCGAGCATGGCCTGCAGGGTGTTGGCCAGTCCCGATATGTCGATGCCGAGGTCAGAGGCGCGCTCGCGGTCGATGGCCACGGCGAGTTGCGGCTGCGTCGGGTCGATGGACAGGCGCGGTGTCTGGAAGCGCGGGTCCTTCTGCATCTCGGCGATGATCTTCACGGCGGCATCGCCGAGCGCCTTGCGGTCGTTGCCGACCAGCGCGAACTGCAGGCCGTTGCCGGCGCCGCGGATACCGAGGCTGTTGGGCTGGACCGGGAAGATGCGCACGCTCGGCACCTGCCTGGTCAGCTGGCTGATCTCGGCCATGATCTCCTGCTGGCTGCGGCTGCGCTCGTTCCACGGCGCCAGCGTCATCACCATGAAGCCGGAGTTGTAGGAGCCGTTCTGGCCGGCGTTCTCGAAAGTGCTGCGGATCTCGCCGGAATCGCGCATCGGCTGGATCAGTCTCTCGATCTTCTGCATCTGCTGCGTTGTGTAGTCGAGGCTGACGCCTTGCGGGGCGCTGATGCGCAGAAGCACGGCAGCGCGGTCCTCGGTCGGCGTCAGCTCCTGGCGG